>DATCEM010000550.1:0-13460 GCA_036510175.1 Solirubrobacteraceae bacterium
CGCCACCCACAGTCGCGACGGCGTCTACCTGGTCGCGCGGCCCGGCGCGCGACCGCTGCGCGTCATCGCCGGCCTCGACGATCCCATCGGCCTGCTCTGGCGGGGCACCACCCTGTACGTGGCCTCGGTGGGACGCGTGGACGCGTTCAGCGATCTCCGCGGCACGCGCTTTCACCGCCACCGTGAGATCGTCGCCGGGCCCGTCGTGCACGGCGAGAACAACGACCTCGTTCGCGCCGCCGATGGACGCCTGCTGCTGGGGATCACGGCGACCTGCGATCACTGCGCGCCGGCCTCGCCCTACTCGGGCTCGATCGTCTCCTTCCGCACCGACGGGAGCGCCCTGCGCCTGTACGCCGCGCGCATCCGCGCGCCCTTCGGGCTCGCCTACTACCCGGGCACGAGCGACCTGTTCGTGACCATGAACCAGCGCGACGACCTCGGCGCGCGGACGCCCGGCGACTGGTTTGCGCTCGTCCGCCCGGGGGAGAGCTGGGGCTTCCCCGGCTGCTACGGCCAGGGCGGCCGCGTGTGCGCCGGGGTCCCCAAGCCCGTCGCGGTGCTCGACCCTCACGCCGCGGTCGGCTCGGTGGTCTTCCCCGGCGGGACGGCGGCGCTCGTGGCGCAGTGGCAGGTGGCGAAGGTGCAGCAGGTAGCGCTCACCCGCGTCGGCGGAGGCTTCCGCGGGTCGGTCTCGCCATTCCTCACCGGGCTCGAGCATCCGCTCGCGCTCGTGCTCGCCCCCGACCACGCGCTGCTCGTCGGCGACTGGGGTACGGGTCGCATCTACGAGGTCACGAAGGTCCCGTAGCGCCGGCCCGGGGGACTCGATCGCGGTCGCCGTAGCGGTCAGATCCCCCGGGCGGGTGAACGGCCTACATGTTGGGGCAGTTACCGCCGCCGGCGGCGTGCGCGCGGCTCGAGCCCGAGCCGCTCGGGGCTCGGCTGGGCGCTCGGCTCGGCGCCCGTGTGGGCGTGGCCGGAGCGGTGGTCTTGGCGGCGCTCGACGTCGAGGACGTCGAGGACGTCGCCGCGTTCGCGATCGCCGCACCGCCGGCGATGAGCGAGCCGGTGACCGCGAGGGTCGTGAGGACGGTGATGATTCGGTGTCTCATTGGGGGGTCCCTTCCTTTCTTCGAAGTGAGCACCAGTCAACTCGCGTCGTGTCGGAGGACCATAAGACAGACCTAGGAACTCGATCAGAGCGCCCCGCCGTCATAAACTCCACTTCATGTCCGGTCATTCCAAGTGGCATTCGATCAAGCACAAGAAGGCGATCGTCGACGCCCGTCGCGGTCAGCACTTCACGAAGCTGGCGCGCGCGATCAGCGTGGCCGCGCGCGAGGGGGGCGGCGATCCCGAGGGAAATTCGGCGCTCGGCCTGGCGATTCAGAAGGCCCGCGATGCCTCGATGCCCAAGGACAACATCGAGCGGGCGATCGCCAAGGGGACCGGGGAGGGCTCCGAAGGGGAGCAGATCGAGACGGTGATCTACGAGGGCTACGGCCCCGGCGGGGTGGCGCTGCTCATCGAGGCGCTGACCGACAATCGCAATCGCACGGGCGCCGACGTCCGCCACGCTCTCTCCAAGCACGGGGGCAACCTAGGAGAGCCAGGGTCGGTGTCCTATCTCTTCGATAAGCGCGGCGTGGTGGTCATTGACGCCACGCGCTACGACGAGGACGACCTGATCCCCGCGATCGACGCGGGAGCGCTGGACATCGCCGTCGACGAGGACGTGTTCGAGGTCATCACTGAACCGGGCGACCTTTCCGCCGTACGAGCGGCGCTGAGCGAGGCCGGCGTGGAGATCGAGAGCGCCGACGTGACGCAGCGCCCGCAGGTCAAGGTGCCGGTCGAGGAAGCGGACGCCTCACGGCTGCTGAAGCTCATCGACGCGCTCGAGGAGTCCGACGATGTCGGCGCCGTGCATGCCAACTTCGACGTCGACGCCGACGTGCTCGAGCGAATCGCCGGATGAGCCCGCGCGCGGCCTAGTCCGAGGCCGCGGCGAAGGGGGGTGGAGTGCCGAGAGCGCTTCTCCCGCTACCCTGGCCGATCTATGACGAACCGATCCCTCGCCATCCCCGCCCTCGCCGTCGCAGCCGTCGCAGCCGTCGCGCTCGCGGGCTGCGGCACCTCGAAGGCCCCAGGCATCCAAGCTGCCCCGTCCGCCGGGCCCACGCACGCCGCAGCATCCACGACGCCGACCACTACCACGCCCTCCACCACGACCACCACCCCGAAGCCCACCGTGCCGCTGCCTGCGGCGTTCAACACCAAGCCCAAGGTCGTGCCTCCCAGCGGTCCGCCGCCGAAGCAGCTCGTGATCAAGGACCTGATCAAGGGCACCGGCCCCGCAGCGACCGCGACCTCCAGCGTCACCGTGCAGTACGTCGGCGTCCTCTACAAGGGCGGCAAGCAGTTCGACGCCTCGTGGAACGACGGCAGCGGTCAGCCGGTCACCCTCTCGCTCAACGGCGGGGTGATCCAGGGCTGGGAGGAAGGGATCCCCGGCATGAAGGAGGGCGGTCGGCGCGAGCTGATCATCCCCGCGAGCCTCGCCTATAAGAATGTGGCACGGCCAGGGTCAGGAACCGGGCACGCGGCGATCCCCGCTAACTCGACCCTCGTCTTCGTGATCGATCTGCACGCCGTCTCCTAGTCTCGGAACCCCGGTCGGCGCGCTCCGGCTCCGGCTCGGGGTCGGGCTCTGCCGGCCGGCGCGCGCGGTGCAGGGCCGTTGGCTCCGCCACGCCTTTGAGCTTGAAGCGCCCGGCGAAGGACCAGGCGAAGTCCTCGGCCGCGGCATCGCGGACCTGCTGGGTGCAGAGCACGCTCCCCGGGCGCGCCACGCCGGTGACGCGGCTCGCGAGGTTGACCGTGTTGCCGTACCAGTCACCGGCTCGATTGAAGGCGAGGCCGAGGGCGAGGCCGGCCCGCAGGCTCGGGAGCTCGGCGGCCTCGACGGCGTCGACGAGGGCCAGCGCCGCGTCGACCATCGGTGCCGCGCCCTGGCTGACGAACATGGCGGCGTCGCCGATCGTCTTCACGAGACGGACCGGCGGTAGCGCTACCTCGGCCGCGAGCTCGGCCAGGGTGGTCGCGACGGTCCCGAGCTCCTCGGCCCCGACCTGGGCGCCGAGCGAGGTGAAGCCGACGAGGTCCACGAAGCAGACGACCGTCTCCTCCTCGACCGACAGATGGCCGCGCTCACGCTCGGTCCGCCCGATGATGCCCCGGCGGGCGCTGTCGCGCACGTGGGCGTTCAGGGCGGCGGCGAGCAGCGGCCCCGTCGTCGGAGCGAGCTGCTCGGCCATCGCGCCGTAGCGCAGCGCGACGTCGCGTTCGCTGTCGCCGGGGTGGAGGAAGGTCTCCCCGAAGATGCCCGCGATGGTGGCCGCGAACCTCGCCATCCCCTCGCCGAGAACGCGCGTGAGCTCGATGATCGAGTCCTCGGGGATCCCGGCGTCCATCGCCAGCTTGATCGCCCGAGCGGCCCCAAGATCGTCCTCGCTGAACACCCGGTCCTCCGCTCCCGGCTCCACGAGCCCGAGCGCGCGCCTGACGTAGATGATGAGCGGTGCACCGAGTCCGGTGCGCTCCTCGATGTCCGCCGCCGTGTAGCGGGCACCGAAGACACGCTCGACGGGGAGCAGGGCAAGCCGGTCCTCGGCGACCGCCGCCTTCAGCTCATCGAGGCCGACGCCCTCGGCGGCGAGATCCTCGAGGAGCTCCAGCCGCGCCGCTCGCTCCTCATCCGCGAGGCCCTCGAGGAGTCCGGCCGCTTCGAAGTCCATCGTGGGATCTTCCCTCAGCGCGGCCCGGACCGGTCATCGGCTAGCATCGCCGCCCCCGCGGTGGGACCCGAGTCACACGCCGCGCCCTCCATCCACCACGCCCGCCGCCGTCGCTCATGCTCTCGATCCTCATGCCCGTCTACAACGAGCTCGAACGGGTGGAGAAGGCCATCGCCGAGGTCCTGGCGACCGAGCTCCCCACCGATTTCGAGCTCATCATCGTCGACGACGGATCGACCGACGGCACGCGCGAGATCCTTCGCGAGGGGGAGTGGGACGAGCGGGTGAAGCTCCACGAGCACGCGGTCAACCAGGGCAAGGGCGCCGCCATCCGGACCGCGCTCACCCACGCGGCCGGAGACTACGCAGCGATCTTCGACGCCGACCTCGAATACGACCCCGCCGACCTGGCGCTGCTCATGCCGCCGCTCCTCGACGGCCGCGCGAACGCCTCCTTCGGGGTCCGCGCCTTCGACGGCTACACCAGCCACTCGTTCCTCTTCGTCATGGGCAACAAGGGGGTGACGCTGGCATGCAACATCCTCTTCAACGTCTACCTCCACGACATCATGACCTGCCACAAGATGATCAGGACCGACATCTTCCGCAGTCTTCCCCTGCAGTCGGCCGGCTTCGCCATCGAGCCCGAGATCACCGCCCGCCTCGTCCAGCGCGGCGAGCGGATCTACGAGGTACCCGTGCACTACCGCGCGCGCTCGAACGACGAGGGTAAGAAGCTCACCGGCCGCGACGGCTTTCGGGTCATCGCCACCCTCGTGCGCTGCCGGCTCGGCGGCGGCGGCGGCGGTAGCGGGTAGTAGCTACAGCCCGCCGCGGTCCGAGACCTGGACCGTCGCGCGGAAGGCCTGCTCCACGCCGGCGAACGACGGCTTGAGATTGCCGTACTCGTCCACCACGCCCTTCTGGAAGAACGGGGGGTCGGGGAGGGGATTGCCACCCGCCCACATCGGCCGGCAGATGAAGTCCTGGAGGTCCCAGTACACGGCGCCCGCGAGCCACGGCTTCTGGGCGAAGACGGCCAGGTGATAGGCGACCGAGTCGGATTGGAACGCATAGGTCCCCTGCTCCTCCACCGGCCCGACGCGATCGGCCTCGAAGCCGAACTCGCTGACGAAGATCGCCTGATGGGGGTAGCAGGAGTGGAAGAAGTCGAGGTAGGGGCTCAGTCCCGCGCGGTCGCTCGTCGACCCGTCATTCTCGTCGTACCAGCCGAAGTACTCGTTGAGTCCGATCACGTCGAGCGGCGCGTAGGCGGGCTGGCATGCGACACCGGGCCAGCCTTCGACGGCGAGGCCGACCGGGCGTGTCGGATCGAGCTGGTGGGCGAGTTTCGTCGCGCCGGCGATATAGCTCGTCTCCGAGGGATCGGCCGGAGTGTTGAGCTCGTTGCCCACGCTCCACAGGAGGATCGAGGGGTGGTTCTCGTTGTCGAGGATGTTGTCCTCGAGCATCGTGTGCGCGAGATCGACGACGCTCGCTTTGGCGAGATACTTGGGTTTGACCTGGTAGACGGGAATCTCCGACCAGAGGAGGATCCCGTATTTGTCGGCGAGCTCCTCGAGCAGGGGGTCGGCCGGGTACTGGAGGCGGATCAGGTCGGCGCCGAGCTCGCGGGTCCAGTCGATGAGCTGCTCGATCTGCGCGGGGGTGAGCGCTCCGCCGCTCTTTATGTTCTGTTCCTGCACGCCGACGCCGCGGAGGTGAAGCTGGCGCCCGTTGAGCTCGAGCAGCCCGTCGAGAACCTTGATGCTGCGAATCCCGCTGTAGGTGACGTAGCCGGCGAGCTGCTGCCCGGTAGACCCCGACAGGGTGAGGCTCGCCCGGTACAGCGTTGGGCTGCCGGGAGCCCAGAGGCGGGGGTGGGGGAAGCGGATCCTGGCGTGGGCGGTCCAGGTCGCGCCGGCGGCGATCGTCGCCGTGCCGAAGTTGATCGGGCGGCCGCCGTAGGAGCCACGCAGGCGGACCTTCTGCGAGGAGCCGGTGACGTTATGTACGAGAGCCTGCTCGTCGATCGTCGCCGTGCAGGTGGGGCACGGCAGCTCGGGCCGGACGATCACCTGCTGGAGGTCGGCGTCCTGCACTGGGCGCAGATAGACGTCGCCGAGGATGCCCCCGTAGTTCCACCAGCCGCCGACCGCCGGAGTTCCGCCGCTTCCATAGGGGCCGGCGGGGAGGTCGCCCGGCCCGAGCAGGTTCTCGACCCGCACGACGAGCCGGTTGACGCCGCCCGACCGGAGCCCCTTCAAGTCGAGCTCGAAGGGGAGGAAGGCGCCGACGTGCGACCCGATGACATGGCCGTTGAGCCACACCTCGGTGCGGTAGTTGACGGACTCGAAGCGCACGAGCCACTGCTCGCCCGCGGGGCCCTTGGGCACGAAGAAGTCCTTGCGGTACCAGCCGACCGAGCCGTAGAAGCTCGCGGTCGAGGTGTTCCCGGCGTTGTCGGAGTTGGGAACGGTGACCGGCGCCCAGCCCGCCGTCGACGCCGTATCGCGCCAGAACCTGCGGGCTACGCCGGCGCGCGAGGGATCCGCGCGGTAGAGCCAGTCGCCGTCGAGTAGGTAGCGGTTGGTCCACCCGTCGCGGGTGTTCGCTCCCTTGGTCGGCGTGACGACGCGGTAGCTGCCTTCGCGCCCCGAGGACGCCTGGGCGACGGCCGGGGTCGCGGCGAGGGCCAGCCCGAGGAGGGCGGCGATGGTTAGAGATCGGGCGGTAGACGAAAACAAAAGGGCAGCCGCGGCGGGCGAGGGTGGGAACCTGGTCGCGCCCGACGCGGAAGGAGCGCGGATTAAAGCGAGTTGCGGTGTCGGCGTGCGCTGACTCGTCGGAAGCGTCGCTACAATCCGCCGGTCTCATGCCCGCCCGCGAGTATGCGGGGGACCAGATCGTCGCCGACCAGCCGCCCTTGCGGTCGTCCGATTCTGAGTCCTCCACCGATGTCCGTGTGCGCGGCCGCGCCCGTAAGGCGTGGTCGTCCCCGACCCTGATCGCGCTCGTAGCCTGCTTGGCGCTCGGCGTCGTGTCGATCCTCACGCTGCCCACGCTCCCGAGCTATGACCCCTTCGCCTGGGTCGTCTGGGGCCGCGAACTCGCGCACCACATCATCGGCCCTCACGAGGCGTTCATCACCGGCGGCGGGCCGTCATGGAAGCCCTTCCCCGTCATCTTCACGACCATATTCGGGTTCTTCGGCGCGGCGCCCAAGCTGTGGGTCGCGGTCGCTCGCGCCGGCGGGCTCTTCGGCCTGTTCGTCGCCTTCCGGCTCGGGTACAGGCTCGCCGCCTCACCGCGTTGGCGGCTCGCGGGGCCGATCGCCGGCGTGCTGGCGGCCCTTGGCGTGTTCCTCACCTCGGAGTGGTGGCACTACATGTGGCGCGGCACCTCCGAGCCGATGGTCGTCACCGCCACGCTGTTCGCCATCGAGCGCCACCTGGCGGGGCGGCGGATCATGGCGTTCTTTTCCGGCGTGGCGCTGGCGCTCATGCGCCCCGAGGCCGGCCTCTTCGTCGGCCTCTACGCGCTGTGGCTCTTCTTCAAGGACCCGAGAGTGCAAACGCGCCTGATCCTCGTCGCGGGCATCGTCCTCATCCCCGTGGGCTGGTTCGTGCCGCCGTGGATCGCCTCGGGCGAGCCCTTCCTCTCCTCCCAGCACGCCCAGCTCTACAACGGGCAGCTCGGTGCTCACCCCGAGCTCGAGGTCCTCAAGCGCGCCACCAACCTGACGGTGTGGCCGGTGATCATCGGCGCCCTGGCGGTGACGCTGCTCGCGATTCGCAAGCGCGACCGGCTCACCGTGTCGCTCGCCGCCTCGGGGCTCGCGTACCTCGCCGTGGTCGAGGCGATGACCGCCGACCATTACCCCGGCCTCGAGCGCTTCATGCTCCCCGCGGCCGCTGTGGCGTGCGTGCTCGCCGGGGTCGCGGTCGCGCGCTTCGCCCTGCTCGCGGGCGGCGGAGTCGCCTCGCTCGCCGTCGCGGCGGTGCTCGTGGCGATTTCCGTGCCCTTCTTCGACGGGCGTATATCGGCGGCGACCCCCGAGAAGCGGATCACGGCGCGGGCCGTCTCGATCTACGACCAGATGGCGGCGGCGGTTCGCGCGGCCGGCGGGACGAAAGCGGTGTTCCCGTGCCCGATGAGCCGCGCCGCGGTCAACCACTCCGTGCAGACCGGCCTCGCCTGGGCTCTTGACGTCCCGCTGACCCACATCTACACGGTGACCGACATCGACACATCGCTGCGCCACCCGTCGCTCGCCTTCTTCGCGCCGCGTAACCCGATCAACGGCGGGGCGCCGACGAAGCTCGAGTTCGGCCTCAAGGGACAGCGCATCGCGCGCGCCGGGATCTGGAAGGTGATCCGCGTCACCAGGCCGAGCGGCGCGGCGAGCATCAACGCCTGCGTAGGCCGGTAGCGGCGAGGCTCAGGCGGAGACGGCGCCGCCCTGCCGGCGGCCGTAGAGATGTCCGATGAGCGCGGCGGTGACGTCAGGATCGAACTGGGTGCCGGCGCAGCGCGTGAGCTCCTCGACGGCGACCCCGTGGGGCCGGGCCGCGCGGTAGGGGCGGTCCGAAGTGATCGCGTGGTAGGTGTCGGCGACGATGATGACCCGGCTCCCGAAGGGGATCTCGGGACCGCTGAGGCCGTCGGGGTAGCCGCCGCCGTCCCAGCGCTCGTGCTCGTGGCGCACCATCCGGGCGACCGGCCCGAGACCCGGGAGCACGCGCAGGATGCGCTCGCCGATCACCGGATGCTGCTTCATGAGCAGCCATTCATCGTCGGTCAAGGGACCCGGCTTGTGGAGGATCTCATCGGGGATCGCGACCTTGCCGATGTCGTGCAGGAGCGCCGCCGAGCGCACGCGCTCGACCTCGACCGCGTTACAGCCCAGGGTGCGCGCGACCGATGCCGACATATCGATCACCGCCGCCGAATGCTCGCCGGTGTAGCGGTCGCGCTCGAGCAGGGCGACGGCCAGCGCCTCGATCGCCTCGCGCTGCGGAGCCTTAGCCGGATCAAGGACGGCATCGGACTCGGCCGCGATCGTCGCCCGGCCGCCACCGGTGGCCCGAGAGTGCCCGAGCGCCTGGCGTGCGCTGGCGAGGAGGCCTTCGGCGCTCATGCCGCGCTGCAGGGAGGCGATGCCCATCGAGGCTCCGGCCGCGCGGATCGTCCCCTCGCCCGTCAGCTCGAGCTCGACGAGCAGCCGCTCGAGCCCCGGGAGCGCCGACTCGGCGTCAGTGTCGGGGAGCAGGACGGCGAACTCGGCGGTTGCCGTCCGTCCGATCAGGTCGTGGGAGCGCGTCGTCTCGCGCAGGCGCGCAGCGAAGGCGGACACGAGCTCGTCGCCCGCCTTGAACCCATGGCGAAGCTCGAGCGCCTCGAAGTCATCGACCGAGAGCACGGCGACGCACAGGGGTCGCTGGTAGCGGCGCCCACGTTCGCACTCCTCGGCCAGGCGCCCGCGCAGGGCGCGCGCGGAGAGCAGGCCGGTGAGCGAGTCGAGCCGAAGCCCGCGAGCATGCTCGGCCTCGAGCTCGCGCACGCGGTCGCGCAGCCACTCGAGCTCCTTGAGCACCTCTTCCTGGTGTCCACGGGCGAACATTCACCCGTGGTATCGGCAGAATTTGGGCCGGTCTGGAGGGAGCGTGAAGCGCCGGAGCCCACGCGCAACGGCGATTGTCCTCGGAAGGCGTCCGGCATCCGACGCAGAATGTCGAAGAGGATGATCGTCCTCGGCATCGATCCCGGCCTTGCGAGCACGGGGTATGGAGTGGTGGAGAGCCTCGGCTCGCGCCTGAGCGCGCTCGACGGCGGCGTGATCGAGACCGCTTCCGCGCTCGCGCTCGAGCGCCGCCTGGCCGATATCCACGCCCGCGTCGGCGAGCTCCTCGACGAGCACTCGCCCGATGCTCTGGCCATCGAGCAGCTCTACTTCGGCGCCAACGTGCGCACGGCGTTCGCCGTCGGGCAGGCCCGTGGGGTCGTCCTCCTGGCCGCGGGGATGCGAGGAGTCCCCTGCCGCTCCTACACCCCCCAGCAGGTCAAGGGCGCAGTGTGCGGAAACGGTAACGCGGCCAAGGACCAGGTGCAGCGGATGGTCGGCCGTCTGCTCGGCCTGGCCGAGGCGCCGCATCCGGACCATGCCGCCGACGCGCTCGCCGTCGCGATCTGCGACGCCAACCGGATGCCCTTGCAGCGGGCGGTCGCTGCGCTGTGATCGCGCTGCTCTCCGGACGGGTGGCCGTCCGCCGGACCGACCATGTGGTGATCGAATGTGGAGGAGTCGGCTACCGCCTTGCGGTGTCGAGCGAGACCCTGCGACACGTGCCGGCTGCGGGCAACGAGGCCATGCTCCACACCCATCTCGTGGTCCGCGACGACGCCCTCGCGCTGTACGGATTCGCCACCGAGGAGGAGCGCGAGCTCTTCCTCCTCCTGCTCGGCGTCCAGTCTGTGGGTCCGAAGGTCGCCCTCGCCGTCCTCTCCGCGGGCGCACCGCGTGACCTCTTCGCGGCGCTCGCGGCCGGCGACGGCGCCCGGTTCCAGGCCGTCCCCGGGATCGGTAAGCGCACAGCCGAGCGCATCATCGTCGAGCTCCGGGAGAAGGTCGGCGTCACCGTTCCCGATGGCGGCTCGATCTCCGTCACCCGCGCCGAGGACCCGCGAACCCTTGCGCGCGAGGGCCTCCTCGGCCTCGGCTTCGGGCCGGCGGAAGCCGACGAGCTCCTCGACGGCGCCCCCGGCGACCGGGCCGAGGACCTGATCGCCCACGCGCTCAGGACGGCGCGACGATGACGTCAGGAGCCCCTCGCATCCAGACGCCGCAGGCGCTGGCCGAGGAGGATGAGCTCGAGCGCTCGCTGCGGCCGCGACGCCTGGAGGACTTCGTCGGACAGGAGCAGCTCAAGGACCAGCTTGCCGTGTCGATCACGGCGGCGGCATCGCGCGGCGAGGCCCTCGACCATGTCCTGCTCGCCGTCCCGCCGGGGCTGGGCAAGACGTCGCTCGCCCAGATCGTCGCGCTCGAGCTCGACGTGCCCTTCGTCCAGACGGCGGGGCCGGCGCTCGAGCGCAAGGGGGACATCGCCGCTTTCCTGACCGCGCTGGAGCCGCGGTCGGTGTTCTTCGTCGACGAGATCCACCGCCTGCCGCGCGCGCTGGAGGAGACCTTCTACCCGGCGATGGAGGACGGCTGCCTGCCGATCACCGTCGGCCAGGGAGCCGGCGCTCGGGTGGTCACGCTCGATCTGCCGCCCTTCACGCTGATCGGCGCGACCACGCGGACGGGACTGCTCACCACGCCGCTACGTGACCGCTTCGGGATTCAGCACCGGCTCGCTCATTACGGACCGGAAGAGCTCGCTCGGATCGTGCGCCGATCCGCGCGGCTGCTCGAGATCTCGGCGGAGGATGAGGGTGCGGTGGCCATCGCCGCGCGCAGCCGGGGCACGCCGCGGGTCGCCAACCGCCTGCTCAAGCGGGTCCGCGACTACGCCGAGGTCAGGGGCGACGGGGTCATCACCGGGGCGCTGGCCGCCGATGCCCTGGACCTGCTCGAGGTCGACGCGCTCGGACTTGATCGCCTGGACCGCGAGATCCTCCGCGCGCTGTGCGAGAAGTTCGGCGGCGGGCCGGTGGGCCTATCTACGCTGGCCGTCGCGGTAGGGGAGGAGCAGGACACGATCGAGGACGTGTACGAGCCCTATCTGCTCCAGTGCGGGCTACTCGAGCGCACCCCCCGCGGCCGTGCGGCGACCCGGCGGGCGTTCGATCATCTGGGCCTGGAGGGCCAGGGGGCGCTCACCCTGATCTGAGGCCGGGCGGTGGGGGGGCGGGGAGCCCTGCCCCGGTCTCCCGCTCGGTCCGTCTATCCTCAGCTCGAATGCCACACGAGTACCACTTCATCTGCCCCCATTGTGGGCACCGGCTGCTCGCCGCCGAGCGGACCGCCGGCTTTCGCCGCGGTGAGACCAGGGGCTGTGAGAAATGCGGCTTCGGATACATGTTCGAGCTCCTCGACGACTACTACCCGGCTCCCAACGCCGCCTTCTTCGCCCTGGACGCCGAAGGCAAGATGCTTGACTGCGGAAAGGGCTCCTTCGAGCTCACCGGGCTCAAAACCGAGGCCGTCATCGGCCAGCCCGTCGGCGAGGTCCTCGGGCTGAAGTTCGAGGACGGCACCGACCACGTGGGCACGGCGCTCGAATGGGAGGTCCGCGTGCAGGGCAAGCCCGTCGAGATCACCGCGCACGGGCCGGCCAACCACACGGCGAGGGCGGTCGCGGACCTCTTTCCCGCCTATGACGACGAAAACGGCGGGCTGCTGATCGTGCTCACCCCGACCAACCACCACTGAGCATCCGACGGACTGACGACCCTAGGACATGACTGACCGCCAGCGAAACGGCTTCATCCTGCTCCTGGTGGCCGGCCTGGTCGCCGCCTCCCTGGCGGTGATCGCCACCAAGAAGACGGTGCTCGGGCTCGACCTTAAGGGCGGCGTCGAGCTCATCTATCAGGGCGAGCCTTCCGCCCAGGTTCCCAAGGTGACCCCTGGCGCGCTTAGTCAGGCGGTCAACATCATGCGCACGCGGGTCGACCAGCTCGGGGTCACCGAGCCGGAGATCCAGACCACCGGCGGTAACCAGATCACCGTTGGTCTACCCGACATCTCAGACCTCCAGCGCGCGCAGAACCAGGTCGGCACGACGGCGCAGCTCTACTTCTACGACTGGGAGAAGAACGCGCTGATCACGAGCGGGCCCGACGCGGGCAAGCCCGTCGCGAGCCAGCTCCAGACCCAGGAGTCCACCGCGGTCCAGATCAGCCAGGGCACACAGGCGCTCCCGCCCGGAAGCCCGGGGATGGGGAGCGTTCCCCTCTACCAGGCCGTCGTCCTCGCCCACAAGCAGCCGACCGCCCCGATCACCAAGACCGAGAGCCACCTCGGTCCCGTCTACTACCTGTTCGGCACGGCGGGGAGCGCCGCCTGCAAGTTCGCCGCCCAATCGCAGCACACGACCCCGGTCGTCGGCCAGCACTGCCTGCTCGCAGGCCCCGAGACCAGCATCCAGTACATCAAAGAGGACCTGACCTCAGCCTTCGGGAACAAGGTCACGCTCGCCCAAGGCCAGCTGCTCACCGTTCCCCGGGGGACGGTCGTCCTCCAGGCCGTCGACAACAACGCGAGCAAGCAGACGCCGATCACCTCGCCCCAGGCCCAGTTCTACGTCCTCCAGGACAACTATGCGCTCCAGGGCACGGACATCACCAGTCCATCGCAGAGCACCGACCAGTCAGGCAACCCCGACGTCCAGTTCTCCTTCACCTCGACCGGGCAGAAGGAATTCTCGAACGTCACCGACCAGATCGCCAAGCGCGGGTTCACGGCGAGCCCACCGGGCCAGACCTATAACCAGCACTTCGCCGTCGCCCTCGACGGCAAGCTCATCACCGTCCCGTCGATCGACTACAACCAGTATCCCGACGGGATCAGCGGGAGCAACGGGGCCGACATCACCGGCGGCTTCACCGCCACCTCGGCCCAGGACCTCGCCACCCTGCTCCAGGACGGCGCGCTGCCGATCAACCTCCGGCTCATCTCCTCCTCCCAGGTCTCGGCGACGCTCGGGAGCCAGG
>DATCEM010000551.1:0-5979 GCA_036510175.1 Solirubrobacteraceae bacterium
ACCCGACGACCATCACCTCGTCGCCGATCGTCTTGATCACCCGTGCCTCCTCCGGCAAGGTGATCTCGACGGCCTCGACGAAGCGCTCGACGGCGTCGACGGCCTGGAGCTCGCCCTCCTCCTCGGTGAGGCGCGTGTATCCCGCGAGATCGGCGAAGGCAATCGCGACTCGCATCCGCCCTAGGCCTTCGGCGGCACCGTCGAGGTCGGACTCCATGTGCCCGACCACGTCCTGCTCGATGAAGTGCTGCAGGAAGTGCTGGTGCACCTGGTCCATGACCGGCGAGGAGAGCGGAAGGAGCTCACGCGCGAGATTCTCCATCTCCTCGGCCATCTCCAGCCCTGAGACCCCTTCACGCATCAAGGGCTCGTGGACGTAGAGGTGAAAGAGCCGAACTTCGGCGTCGGCGATCTGCGCCAGAGCCTGGCCGTAGACGCGTACCAGCTGGAGCATGGCGACGAGGGGAAACCCGGAGGCCAGCACAGCGGCGATGTAGCGCAGAAGCTGCACGTCGTCCTCGGACAGGCGCGGGGTATGGATGGGGCGGAGCCCGAGCGCGGTCGCGATCCGCTCGATCAGGCCAATCTCGAGCCCGGTTTCGCGCGCCGCCTGGGCCAGCGTGTAGGCGGTCTCCGTCGACGGGAACAGCTCCTCGACGTAGGCGAAGGCAAGCCGACCCTCGTGCGTCGCCCGCCGAATCTCGCGCAGCGAATGACCGCGGGCGCGCATGCGAGCGACCACGCGCGCCTGAGCGGCAGCCTCGGGCGTCCACGCTCCGCGGTACTGAGGGATGACGCCCTGGGCGGCCCACCGTCTGAGCGTCGCGGGGGTCACGCCTGCCCGGTCTGCGACCTCGCGCGTGGTCAGCACGGCAGTCGACGACGGCGCGCGGCTAGTCCTCGAGATGCGGGTAGTCGGTCGCAATCATCGCCCGGTAGCGGGGGAACAGCGGCTTGGTGATAGGGAGAATGGCGAGTGCCGCCTTGACGTCGCCGGCCGCCTTGATCCGCCGGCGGGCGATGGCGATCGCGATGTTCTCCTTACCTTGGAAGTAGCGGTTCGCCGTCTCCGAGCTCATCGCCATTCTGACCTTGGGCTCCCAGTCGATGTCGTCCGACCACACCCAGGAGAGATTGGGCTCGGCCGGGCCTCCGGCTCGAATGTTGACGACGAGGTCGACGTCGGTGAACTCGAAGCGCTGCGGCGTGTCCGCGTCGCGCAACTTCGGTCCCATCTCCGGATCCTCACTCATGAGCGCGAAGGTGCGATCCATGACCTCCCGGAACTCGGCCTCGGACTTGAACTCGTTCATGTGTGGTCCGCCCGAACTGCTCCGAACCTCCGTCGGGCCGCCGGGCATCTGAGCGGAGTCTACCCGCGGAGATGCGCCCGGCGGGAATACCGTTACGTGACGTGAGCGCCGATCCCATCCACCTGCAGCCGACGGCGCCGCTGGCCGAGCGCGTGCTCCTGCCCGGCGATCCCGGCCGCGCCCTGCGCCTGGCCCAGGCCCTGCTCCAGGAGCCGAGGATGTTCAACCATCACCGCGGGCTGTGGGGTTACACGGGAACCGCCGACGACGACGCCCCGCTGACCATTCAGAGCACGGGCATGGGCGGCCCGAGCGCCGCCATCATCATCACCGAGCTCGCCACCCTCGGCGCCCGTCGCCTGATCCGCGTCGGAACCTGCGGCGCGCTGGACCCCAGCCTCGAGCTCGGCGCCCTCATACTCGCGCGCGAAGCCATCCCCGGCGACGGGACGAGCCAGGCGCTAGGGGCCAGCGGACGGGTCGCGGCGCACCCCGAGCTGAGCGACGCGATCGCGGCAGCCGCCCCCGAGACCCTCCACCAAGGCCCCATAGTTACCACCGACCTCTTCTACGACAACAGCGGCCAAGAGCACGACTGGGCAGACGAGGGAGCGCTAGCGGTCGAGATGGAGACCGCCACCCTCTTCGCCATTGCCCAGAACAAAGGGCTCCAGGCCGCATCCCTCCTCATCATCACGGACATATTGCTGCCCACCCGCGCCCGAATCACCACCGACGCTTTAACCACAGGAGAGCTCCGAGCCGGCGAGATCGCCACCACCGCACTCCTGAGCGATCAGGCGGGGGCGGGGGCGGGGCTGGGTCCAATTGCGTAAGTCCCGCCAGACACAGTCCGCGCCTCGTCCCCGAGCCTGGGCACAAACGCGCCCCCGCCCCCACCAGGCGGCTATGAACCCGAAGAAGGGGCCTCCAGCCGCTTCAAAGCTTCCTCAATCGCCGCCAGCCGAACCTCGACAGCACTGCTGGCCCCCACGCGGTCTTCCACCCGGTCCAGCGCGTCCTCGATTCCTTCCAGGCGCTGGGACACGCCGCGCAAGCGACGCGTCAGACGCTCGAGGTCGCTCGCCGAGGGCAGATTGAGCGCCCCCATCGCGACCTCCTGGGCGCGCAGCGCGCGCTCTCGCGTCTCAAATGCCGCCGACAGCGCGCCGGTGACGATCGGGTTCTCGAGCAGATCCTGGGCGAACTTGCCGATCGCCTCCTCGCCCTGCCGTGCTACTCGGTCCCGCAGGCCCTTGCTGTCTTCGGACAATTTTTCTAGGCCTCCGATCTCAGGCTCCCCGATAGGCGGTCACTGTAGCGCACGCGGTGATGCCCGACCGGCTCGCGAACCCAACCGTAAAGCTCGAGGTGAGCTTTATCCCATAATCCGCCTCCGCCCCGCGCCCTGTGGGATCTGGACGCTCCGGCGAGTCCATTACAGTGTTCATGCCGGCTGGCCGATGAAGGATCGGACAGAGCCGTACATGGTCCAGCGACCCACACGCGCATGAGCTCAAGAACCCCCATCCGGTCCATCGAATGTCTGCTCGAAGACCTCACCCAGATGCTTCTTCGTTGCAAACCTTCCCGCCAATGTGTACCGTGCACGCCGCGCTGCTTCGACCGTAGCGCCGACGACTTGCGCAGGCGGCCGAGCATGGGAGGAGACAGGCAACAGTGTTGAGGAGTCGGAGGGTTATTGGCGCGTTGGCCACGGCAGGGGCCATCTCCGCTGGCATGGCTATATCTGCAATCCCATCTGCGTCCGCGGAGCAATGCGTCGTAACCGTGACGCTGCTCGGTGGAATCCAGATCCCGTTCACCGTCGACATCCCCCCGGGGACGCCGATGACGGATCTGTCGCTGCCGGGCCTCAAGCTGCCGATTCTCTCTGAGTCGGAGTCTTGCCCGCAGACGACGTCGGCACCTACGCCGACACCCGCGCCGACCACGGCCGGTACGCCGACGACGTCGGCGCCCTCGACGACGGCAGCGCCGACGTCGCAGTCGACTTCTTCCTCGACGAAGACCACGAGCACGAGCTCGAGCTCGAAGAACTCGAAGAAGAGCTCCAAGACGCTCTCGGGCAAGGTTCAGGGCAGCGTCGTGGTCAAGAGCGCGACGCCCCAGTCGGCTGCCGCGGTGAAGAACGGGCAGGCGCCGCTCAGGAGCTCCAGTGGCGTGCCCACGCCGCAGAACCCGACGTATTCCTTCGCCCTGCCCACGCCGGCGCCGATCGGCGTGCCGAACTTCTTCATCGACAGCTTCCAGATCCCGCCGGGCCTGCTGCCCATCTATCAGGCCGCAGGGATCCAGTACAACGTGCCGTGGCCGGTCCTGGCCGCGATCAACGACATCGAGACCGACTACGGGCGGAACCTGTCGGTGAGCTCGGCCGGTGCCCAGGGATGGATGCAGTTCATCCCCTCGACGTGGAAGAAGTACGGCGTCGACGCGACCGACAGCGGCACCGCTGATCCCTACAACCCGGTCGACGCGATCTTCGCCGCCGCGAGGTACCTGAATGCGGCGGGCGCGTCGAAGAACCTGGGCAAGGCGATCTTCGCCTATAACCACGCGAACTGGTATGTCCAGTCGGTGCTCCTGCGCGCGAAGCTCATCGAGGGGATCCCCGAGGAGCTCATCGGGGCGCTCTCAGGTCTCGTCCAGGGCCATTTCCCGGTCGCCGCCCCGGCTACGTACGCGGACGACGATGTCGAGCGCCTGGCCACCCGCCGCGTCCATACGGCGAATGCCGCGGTGCCGATCGACTCGAACCCCAACGCGAAGTCGATCTCGATCTTCGCCAAGGCGGGCTCGCCGCTGATCGCGGTCAACGACGGCAAGATCGTCGCCATGGGTGACAGCCGGTCGCTCGGTCGCTACATCGAGCTTCAGGACACCAACGGGAACACCTACACCTACGCGCAGATGGGGTCGATCTCGAAGACCTACGCGGTTCCCAAGCCGGTCAAGGTGACCGCTAAGGAGATCGCCAACGAGCTCTCGAGCAAGCCCGCGCCGAGGCCGACCGGGCCGGCGACCGCCGGTACGCAGGCCGCCACGGTGGCGAGCAAGGCGAATACGCTCAGCGCGAGTGTGGCGAAGACGTCCGGTAAGAAGGCGGTCAAGGCGGCCGTCACCGCGAAGCTGCCCGCCCCCGCGACTACGCAGGCGCCGTCGGGCTCGCCCAAGGAGCGGCTGTTCGCGAACCCGGCGCGCCCGGGCTCTTACAGCGCAGGCGGGCAGACGCAGATCGACAACGCGCCCGGCGCCATCGAGAGCTTCCAGAATTACTTCTCATCCACTCTGCACCTCGCGCGCAACCAGTACACGCTGCAGGCCCTCAAGGTCGGTTCGACCGTCGTCGCAGGCACGGTCCTCGGCCGAATCGGCGCCGGCAGCGCGTCCGATGCCTCGCACCTGTTGTTCATGGTCCGCCCGGCCGGACGCGACGCTCCGCTGATCGACCCGAAGGTCATCCTCGACGGCTGGGAGCTCCTCCAGGCCAGCTCGATCTACCGCGCCGCGAACATCAACCCGTTCATCGGTGCCGACGCGAAGAACCCGACGGTCGGGCAGGTGCTCCTGATGAGCAAGTCCCAGCTCCAGCAGGTCGTGCTCGCCGACCCGCATATCCAGATCTACTCCTGCGGGCGGCGCGACGTCACCGCCGGGCTGATCGACCGCCGGATCCTCGCCACGATGGAGTTCCTCTCCCAGTCCGGGCTCGACCCGACGGTCTCGGGCCTTCAGTGCGGACAGAACTCGGCGAAGAGCAGCACGCCGGGATCCAACTCCGTGGCGAGTGGTGACAGCATGGAAATCGAGAAGATCAACGGGATCCCGATCCAGGGGCACCAGGGCACCGGATCGATCACCGACCTGACGATCCGCCGACTGCTGACCCTGCAAGGCTCGATGCGCCCGAACCAGATCATCAGCCTGATGAGCTATCCCGGCCAGACGAACACGCTGGCCCTTCCCGATCACGCGGACCGCATCCAGGTCGCTTACACGCCGCTGTTCGGGGCGAACAAGAAGCTCTCCCGGCAGGTCAACAGCATCCTCAAGCCGCAGCAGTGGATCAAGCTGATCGACACGATCAGCCAGATTCCCGAGCCCACGATCCCCACCACCACCGTCAATCAGTCCAGCGGCGGCTGACGCGGCCTTGCGGCGGCGACGTCGACGCTCTTTCGCTTCGCCCAGCTAGAGCTTCCCTGGGCGCTGGGGCCGGCGGACGGCCGTTATCTCCTCCGCCGGCCGGGTGATCCGATCGACGCAGCGCCCGCGCACGTCCTCGTGCTCGCCACCCTCGGCGCCCCTGAGCGCCGGCGGAGGCTGCGCTCGCGCGGGGCTTCTCAGGCTCTACCTGAGCCTGAGCCAACGCCGGTTACCACGGGACGGGTGACCATCGTCGATGTCAGTGACCCGCTGCCCGACGAGCACGCGGCCCACACCTGGCTCGATCAGGCAGGCGAGGAGGAGCTCGTGACCGGGCTGGCGGTGATCAACCGTGCCCTGCACGCATTTCGCGTGGTCACCGCCGACCCGTACCTGCACGAGATTGCGCGCGAGCAGGCCCTCGTCGCCCGGATCGGTTACGGCGCGGGCGACGAGGTCGCGCACGGCCTGTGGAGTGACGCGCGTGAGCTCCCCG
>DATCEM010000552.1:0-9647 GCA_036510175.1 Solirubrobacteraceae bacterium
CGTCCCACGCTCGCGCCCGTTCGCCGTGCTCGAAGAGCTCGAGCGGATCGCCGTCCCGGTGACGATCGTCGCGAGCTCCGACGAGGCCGATCCCGAGCACCCGCTGGCCGTCGGCGAGGCATATGCGGCCGCCATCCCAGGCGCCAAACTGGTCACCGATGAGCCCGGACGCTCGCCCGTTGCCTGGCAGGGAAGCCAGCTCTCGGCGGTGATCGCCGAGCTTGCGGCGCGGGCGGGACTCGGGTGAGCGCGGGGTCGCTTCGTCGTTCGCCTCGCCGATCGACCCTGACCGCCGCCGCGGACCGGGCGGTCTCGGCTAGGATCGGGCCCGTGGCGGCTGAACCGGACCCCGCACCGATCGCACCGACGACGATCGCCGAGGTGATCGCGCGGATGGAGCAGATCGACGCCGGGCTCCCGCGCAAGGACGGCGTCGCCTACTTCAATCGCCTCTATCTCCAGGTGACCAAGGCGGTCCAGGCGGCCACGGCGAACGTCACTTTCGCCGCCCCCGAGTTCACCGAGCGCCTCGATGTCGTATTCGCCGCCCTGTACTTCGCGGCCGAGGTCACGCTGGGGACGGGCGCGACCTGCCCGGTCGCCTGGCGCCCGCTGATGGAGGAACGCTCGACCGACTGCGCCCCGATCCAGTTCGCGATCGTGGGCATGAACGCCCACATCAATCACGACCTCCCGATCGCCGTGGTGCAGACGTGCAAGGAGCTCGGGGTCGCCCCCGAGGACGGCAGTCCGCAGCACGTCGACTACCAGCGCATCAACGGAATCCTCGGCGAGGTCGAGGGCCAGGTCGCCGGCTGGTTCGAGACCGGCCTGATCGCCGACATCGTCGACGTCACCCCCAAGGACGTCGACAACGCGATCGCGATGTGGTCGATCGCCGACGCCCGCGATCTCGCCTGGGACCACGCGAAGATTCTCTGGCATCTCCGTCACGATCCGGTTCTCGCCGACGCCTACGGCGATTTCCTCGCCCGGCTGGTGGAGCTCTCAGGTCGCGGGATCCTCGTATAAACCGCGGAATCACGGGCGACGGGCCGCCGCCGACGGTGCTGAGAACGGCGCGCACGACGCTCGAGCCGCTGAGCGTCGATCACGCCGAGGAGATGGCGACGCTGCTCGAGGACCCGTCGCTCCATGGGTTCACGGGCGGACGGCCGCTCGGGCTCGAGGAGCTCCGCCATCGCTACCGAGGGCAGACGCGAGGGCGCTCGCAGGACGGGACGGAGCGCTGGCTCAACTGGATCGTGCGCCTCGAGCAGAGCCGAGAGCCGATCGGCAGCGTGCAGGCTACGGTCAGGGTGCGAGGGGAGGGGTTCGACGCCGATCTCGCGTGGGTCATCGCGGTCCCGCACCAACGGCGCGGCTACGCGACCGAGGCCGCCATGGCGATGGCGAGGTGGCTGCGCGAGCAGGGTGTCGGCGTCCTCGCCGCCAACATAAATCCCCGGCACGAGGCCTCGATCCGGGTAGCGCGAGCGCTCGGGATGACCGCGACGGACGCCGTCATCGACGGCGAGATCCGCTGGGAGGCCATCCGCGAATCGGGTGAGCGAGCCCGGTAGAGTCCCGCGGGGCGTCGGCGCTGCATCCGAACACGAACTTGCCCTCCCGGGACTCGATCGACTCGACGGCATCCGGCGCTGCCGGGCTCGTGTCGCGCTGTCGCAACGGAGATCAGGACGCATGGCGCGAACTGGTGGAGGAGCATGCCGGACTCGTGCACGGCGTCCTTCGTGGCGTCTTCCGCCTGGCGGGCCACGACGCCGAGGACGTCTTCCAGGAGGTCTTCACCCGCGTGTACATCCGCCTCGGGACGCTGCGCGAGGACCATGCCCTGCGGTCGTGGATCGCCCAGATCGCAGGCAACGCCGCTCTGGACCGGCTACGGAGCGTGTCGCCGGAACCGGCCGGCGATGATGCGCTGCAGGAGCGGGCGTTCGACGAGCCGTTCACCGCGCTCGAGGAAGCCCTGGCCGTTCGTGCCGCGCTCGCGCGGCTGCCCGACCATCAGGCGGAGATCCTCGATCGCTTCTTTGCCCGCGACGAGAGCTATCACACGGCGAACTGCCGGCCTGGTCGATCGACCGCGAGGTGATCCTACGCCAGCCCCTGCGGGCTCCGTGGCCCTTGGGCGAGGCACGCGCCTGGGCGTGGGGCGGATCCACGGGGGCAGGGGTGCGCGTGTGTATCGTCGACAGCGGGGTGGACGATCGCCATCCGCTCGTCGGCTCGGTACAGAGCGCGGTCACCGTTGCCCGGTCACCCGAGGATGAGCTCACGGTCATCGAGGACGAGGAACGCGATCTCTTCGGCCACGGGACAGCCTGTGCCGGAATCGTGCGCAAGCTGGCGCCGGACTGCGAGATCCATTCGGTCCGCGTGCTCGGCGGTGACCTGACCGGCGGCGGTCCGGCGCTCCTGCACGGTCTGAGGTGGGCGATCGAGCAGGGCTTCGAGGTGATCAACCTCAGCCTCTCGACGGCCAAGAGCAAGCTCGCGCAGGAGCTGCGCGAGCTCGCCGACCTTGCCTACTTCGGCGGCAGCGTGCTCGTCGCCTCGGCCCACAATATGCCGGTCGAGTCCTACCCGTGGCGCTTCTCGGGGGTCGTCTCGGTCGGTAGCCACGAGGGGCTCGATCCCTTCGAGTACTACGCCAATCCGCACCCACCGGTCGAATTCGCCGCGCCGGGGGTGGGCCTCGAGGTCGCCTGGCTCGACGGCTCGACGATCCGCGCTACCGGGAATTCGTTCGCCACGCCTCACATGGCCGCAATCGCGGCGCTCGTCCTCTCCAAGCACCCGGGCATGAGGCCGTTCGAGCTCAAGGCGGTGCTGCGGGCGGCAGGAACCAACGTCACGATAGCCGCGTGAGCAGCGACGGCGATTTCGGCACCTCACTGGGTCCGCTGGACACCGAGGCCGGGCAGCACGAGCTGCTGCAGTCGATCGTCGAGCTCGCGCGATCGGTGTTCGGAGCGAAGGCGTGCTCGATCATGCGCTTCGACGAGGCGACCGACGAGCTCGTCTTCGCGGTGCAGGCCGCACGACGCGGGCAGGCGCTGAACGACGCGGGCGGAGTCGGGGGGGCGACGCTGGCGGGCATCGCGCGCGCCCTCGATTCCGCCGACGGGCCCCGGCGCGAGGCCGCCCTGGCTCTGCTCGGCGCCCTCGAGACGCTGCTCGAGTCCGCGCCGTGAGACGGCTCGCCGGATGGTTCGGCGGCTACCGCGCGGCCCTCGCCCAGCGCGACCTGCGCCTACTCCTGGGCGGCCTGGTGATCTCCGCGACGGGGAGCTGGGCCTACTACGTCGCGCTGCTCGCATTCGTCTTCGACCGTACCCACTCGCTCGGCTGGGTCGCCGGCGCCGGTCTCGTGCGCTTCGTTCCCGCGCTCCTGCTCAGCGCCTACGGCGGGGTGATCGCCGAGCGCATGGAGCGGGTGCGGCTCATGGTCGGCGCCGACCTGGTGTCCGCGTTGTGGCAGGCGGGCCTCGCCGCGGTGGCGGCTGCGGGCGGTCCGGTCGCCCTGGCGCTGGCCTTCGCAGCGCTGACCGCGGCCACCAACGTCGTCTACAGCCCGGCGGTCGCGGCGACCATCCCCTCGGTGGTGGAAGAGGACGATCTCGTCGCCGCCAACGCGCTCAACGGGACGATCGACAATCTCGTCGTCATCACCGGCCCCGCGATCGGCGCGGGCCTGCTCCTGCTGGGCTCACCCGCGCTCGCCTTTGCCGTCAACGCCGCGAGCTTTGTCGTCTCGGCGGCGATCGTCTCACGCCTCAGGGCTACGGCTACCTGCTCGCCGGTCTGGGACTAGGGGGAATCCTCGTGGCTGCCGCCGTCGACCGGCTGGCCGGCTCACGCCGTCTCGCCCCGATCATCCTCGCCGGACTGGCGGGGTACTGCCTGCCGACGGCCCTCTTGACGGTGATTCGGAGCCCGGGCCTGGCCTTTGCCCTCGAGGTGGTTCGCGGCGGGTCGACGCTGATCGTCGATGTTCTTGCCATCACGGCACTCCAGCGCGCCGTCGCGTCAGACCAGCTGGCGCGCGTGTTCGGCGTGTTCTTCGCCTTCATCCTGGGCGCGATCTCCTTGGGGACGCTCGTAACCCCGGCGATCGTAAGCGCCTTCGGCCTCAGCGCGGGGCTGCTGATCATGGCCTTCGCGCCCTTCGCGCTCGGCGCGCTCGGGTTCCCCGCACTCCTGGCCATCGACCGCCAGACCGCCGCCGGCACGCAGGCGCTCGCACCACGCATCGCCGTGCTCGAGAGCCTCGAGATCTTCGCCACCGCGAGCAGGCCGGTGCTCGAGCGGCTCGCCGCCGCCGCGACCGAGGTGGCCTTTGGCTCAGGTAGCTCGATCGTCCGCGAGGGAGAGCCCGCCGGCGCGCTTTACGTGCTCCTCGAGGGGGAGGTCGAGGTCACCGCGCGCGGAGAGGCGGGCGGCCCCGAGCGCGCCATCCGGAGGATGACGGCGCCCACCTACTTTGGGGAGATCGGCGTGCTCGAGCGCATCCCCAGGACGGCGACGGTGACCGCCCTGACCGACTGCCGGTGCGATGAGATCGACGGCGACGAGCTTCTCCAGGCGTTGACCTCGGCGCCGCCGTCCTCGACGATGATGGAGAACGCGCGGAGCCGCCTGTCCCTCACGCACCCCTCGCGGCCGGTGACCTACGCCCCGGCCGACGTCGGGTAGCTACCGCCGGCGCAGCCGGTCGTCGAGCTCGGACCAGATGCCTGAGGCACGGTAGCCCGCCTCGCTCCACGAGTGACGTGCGCGAGCCGCCCAAGCGGGGTCCCACCCCTGCAGGTGTGCGGCGCCGAGGGCGATCGCGGTCAGCGCCAGCAGCCCGCCAATCACCATGAGGATGACGATCGGGGCGGGCAGGCCCGAGTGAGTGGCCGCCGTCGCCGACCCGACGTCGAGCGCGGTGCTCTGACCGAGTGGGGGTAGGGCGGGCGGCGCCGGCGTCGCCGCGGACGAGGTACCGGTCCCCGTCACCGCCGCCGTACGCCCGCTCGCGCAGGCACCGCTCGCCTGCTGCTGGCGCGCCTGCTCGATGGCGGCGACGTATCCCTGGTCGTACTGCATCTCGTCGTTGGGGACGGAGTCCTCGGCTCGTTGGAGCTCAGGAGAGGAGAACTCGCACGGCGCGATCGTCTGACTGTGGTCATAGGCCTGTGAGACCGACGCGGAGCCGCTCGGCACCGTGAAGTTCCCGCCCGGCTGAACACCGCGCACCCCTACGGCGACGGCGCGGCTCGTGGCCGTCCCGCCCTTGGGCGAGCGCCAGGCGATGCGGATCGATCCCCGCCCGGGCGCGGTCACGCGGGTGGTGAAGTAGCCGTAGGTGGCGCTGGCGGGGACGTCGACCGTGGCGATCGCCCGGTAGTCGCTCTGGCCGGCGGGGCGCCACTGGATGCGGGCGACCTGCGCGCTCCGCTTGGGGGCGAGGCGGAGCATCCCCCAGATGAGCAGCTTGGATCCGCGCCGCGTGTCGGGGTCGGGGATCCAGACCGGCAGCGCGTATGCCCTGAGGGCGGGCTTGGCCCGGCCGTCGCGGGGCGTGCCCGGACCGTAGATGAGCCCGGTCTGAAACGTCGACCCCCAGTATTCGGTGGAACTCGGGGGGTACTGGGCGGCGGGCCCGGAGTCGTAGAGGAGGAACTGCGTCACCGAGCGCACGCGCGGATCGCGCCAGGCCATGTAGTCGGCCTCGTTGAGGTAGGCGGCCTGCTCGGCCGGGGTGACGTGCTGACCCGGGTCCGGGGGGTTGGTCTGGTACCCGTACTCGGTCAGGTAGATGGGGATCCTCCGGCTCTCGCCGTAGGCGGCGAAGGCCAGGTCGAGCCCGCGCTCGAGGCGCCCGAGGTCGGCGAGCGGAACATAGTCGGCGATGGGAGAGCTGACGTTGGGCGCGAAGAGGAAGAAGTACGGGTGGTGGGCGAACCCCGTGGCGTCGAACAGACCCGGGTTCGCCTTCACGAAATCGTTGGCGTTCCCACTGGCGGGGCAGCCGAGCGCCGTCGCCGCGGTGCCCGTGAGCCGCCGGTAGCGCGCGTTCACGCAGTACAGGGCGCGCAGGAAGACCATCGGGGTCATCGCGTCGTCGGCCCCGGTGGCGCTGACGTAGCGCTGGGGATGGCTTCCCGCGACGGGGTTGACGCTCCCCTCGGGCGCGGTCTCGCCGACGAGGATCGTGTCGGTGGTTACCGTGTGCCCGGTGGCCTTCAGCCCGGCGACGGCGGCATCGACGAGAGCGCGGTAGCGCGCCGGTGCGGCGGGAACCCGCTGCCGGCCGGCGCTGCGCCACTGCGGCGCGAGCCAGGAGGGCTGATTGGGCTCGTTCCAGATCGACCAGAAGCTGACGCGCGGGAGCGCGTGGCCGCCGGAGCCCGTCGGCGGGACGTAGGCGCCGCTGTAGCGCCTCCCGAGCGCTTGTACGAATCGGCCGAAGGCGCTAGCCGACGGCTGGTAGTCCGCGGGGGTCGCTCCGCGCCGCATCGCCGCCGGCGCGCGGTGCATGGCCCACAGCGGCCCGGGGTCGGTGACATTGAAGTCGACTCCGATCCCGCGGGCCTCGGCCATCTCCACGATCCTGTCGTAGCGGTCCCACGCGCCGGCCGGATAATCGGCCGGGTCGGCGGCGTGGAAACCGGCGGGCTCGGTGGCCGAGGTCGCGTCGGGGGCGATGTACGCCCACTCGACGGTGATCCTGATCCGATCGACGCCGATCGCCTGGAGTAGACCGAGCGTGCGCCCGATGGTCGCCGGGTCGGCGTAGAGGAGGTGGTTGTCGTCCTGGAAGATCGACTCCGGAGCGTGCGAGCTGTGGGCCACGCCGCCGGAGCTCAGCACCGCCACCAGGGCGACGATGGCCACGGCGGCCGCGGCCGCGGCGGCGACGGCGCGAATCGATATGCGTTTCATCATCGCGTTGGGGGCGCATGCGGATCGCGGGCGCCTGATGAGGATAAGCGGCGGGCGGGCAGTGTTCGCCGTCAGCCGGTTGCGGTGAGCCAGGCCGAGGGCCCGCTGAGCCCTGGCACCGTGTAGGGTGCTCGCAGTCGCCCCCAGCACGGCGCGGGGACAGCACTTCGGAGGAATCGGTGGGCACAACAGCTGAGGCGCAGGCTGTTCAGGAAGCGCAGGCGGACAACCCGGAAGTTCGCTGGCGTAGCGTGCTCGACCCATACGCTCAAGCGGATCTTCGCCGCAGCCTCGTCTGCCTGGCCACCTCGCTGGTTCCCTACGTCGCGCTGATGTACGCGATGTGGCGACTGCTCCCGGTCTCCTACGTGCTGGTACTGCTTCTCTCGGTTCCCGCCTCCGGATTCCTCGTACGGACGTTCATCGTCTTTCACGACTGCGCTCACGGCTCCTTCCTGCCCACCAAGCGCGCGAACATCTGGCTCGGCTCGATCCTCGGGCCGGTCGTCTTCATGCCGTTCCACAGATGGCGCCACGATCACGCGGTCCACCACGCCAGCCTCGGCGACCTCGATCGCCGCCGCGGGATCGGTGACTTCTACACCTGGACAGTCGCCGAGTACCGGTCCAAGCCGTGGCACGAGCGGCTCGGGTATCGCCTCGTGCGTAGCCCGTTCATCATCTTCACCCTCGGGCCGATCTGGGAGACCCTGATCGAGCCGCGATTCCCTCCGCGCCACGCCCGTCCCCGCATCCGCCGCAGCCACCTGTACACCGACCTCGGGCTGATTGTCGTCATCGGCGTGATGGTCCTGCTCATCGGGTGGCGGGAGTACCTGCTCCTCGAGCTCCCACCGCTCCTCCTCGCCGCCGTCGTGGGCATGTACCTGTTCTATGTGCAGCACCAGTTCGAGGACTCCTACTGGGAGCGCTCCGGCGACTGGAGCTATGTCGACGCGGCGCTGGCCGGCAGCACCTACCTGAAGCTCCCCAGGGTGCTCCGGTTCTTCACCGGGAACATCGGCCTGCATCACGTCCACCATCTCCTTGCGCGGATCCCCAACTACAACCTCCAGCGAGCCCACGACGAGAACCCCTTCCTGCACCGGGCGCCGACGATCTCCCTGTGGCAGGGGCTGTGCGCCGTTCGCCTGAAGCTCTACGACGAGGATTCCCGGCGGATGGTCACCTTCGCGCAGGCCCGAGCGGTCCTCGCCACCGGCAACGGTTAGCGTTCGCTTAGCCTGACCCCGCTCGTCGCGCCGCTGTGCACACGGAGTTGGTGCGCGTCCGCGCGGCGGCGAACCGCGATCGCCACGAGCGGGGTCAGGGGGACGACCAAGAGCCAGATGAGCGCCAGGAGTCGCATCGGGAGCGCGCCCGCCAACGCCGCGACGACGGCGCACCAGTAGATGCTGAGCAGGGTGATCATCCGGCGTCCCTGGTGGGGGTACGGCACGCGCGAGACCATCAGCGCGCAGATCACCAGCACGCCGCTGAACTCGAGCGCAGGGGCGGGATGGAGGAACACGAGCGCGATCGCGGCGCCGGCGGCGCCCGGCATGGTCAGACCGTAGAAGCCGCCGTCCCCGGGTGCCTGGCCGCTTGCGTGACGTGCCAGGCGGAGCATGCTCACGATGACCAGCGCTGCCGCCACGGGAAATGCGAGCACGCGCCACGGGTCCGCGTCCGATGCCGCGCTGGCGAGGAGGAGCATCGCGGGCGCGACACCGAACGTGAGGAGATCGCACATCAGGTCCAGCGGCTCGCCGAGCCCGCTGGAGCCGCGGACATGGGCGAGGAGACCATCGAGCACATCGCAGATGCTCCCGGCAACGATCAGGGCGACGCAGGTGAGCAGCCGGCCATGGCTGAGCGTGCCGGGACGATTCGCACCCGGGGCCACGTGGCCCAGGGCGACCACGATGACCGCCAGGCCGCAGAGGCCGTTGGCGATGGTCAGCGTGTCCGCAAGTCCAGGGCGCCTGCGCGCCATACCGCTTTGCCACTCCCATCCCGGTCCCAGCCGACTTGGCGAGTTTCGTTGTATGTATAACCGACGCGTCCAGGAGCATGTGGAGGAGCTCACGGTCGGTCCAGACGCGTGAGACCCGCGCGCACGCGATCGCCCACGCTGAGCGCCGGGTCGATGCCGGGCGGGAGGACGATGTCGACGCGCGATCCAAAGCGGATCAGCCCGATCCGCTCACCGCGAGCGACCCGCTCGCCCGGCTGACGGTAGGGGATGATCCGGCGCGCCAGTACGCCGGCGATCTGCACCAGCTCGACTTCGCCGAGTGGGGTCTCGAGGGTCCAGAAGACGCGCTCATTGCGATCGGAGTCCTTACGGAATGCGGGACGGTAACCGCCGGGGATGTGCACCAACGCACGGACCACGCCGTCGGTGGGGGCGCGGTTGACGTGGACGTCGCGCAGGCTCATGTATGTCGCGATCCGAACGCGGCCGTCAGGCCGGCGTTCGACCATTGACACGATGCCGTCGGCGGGGGCGAGCACGGCGCCCTCGCCGGGCCGACGGTCGGGGTCGCGGAAGAACGAGGTGGCCGCGACCGAGGCCGCGGCGGCGAGCAAGGGCACGCGCCGGGGCATGGCACCTCGGGCGGCCACCCCCGCCGCGAGCGCCGTACCCGCCCAGGCGGTGCCGAGCCACACCGGAGTTCCCGCGGCCAAGC
>DATCEM010000553.1:0-8712 GCA_036510175.1 Solirubrobacteraceae bacterium
CCCCCGGCTTCGCTCGTCGAGAAGGCCGAGCGCGGCGAGACGTACAGCGACGAGCCGACACTCGTCGCGACGGCGTAGGAGAGGGACGTCGACAGGGACCCGAGCGCGCGCCCGCGCCCGGGTCCCCGCGCCCCCGGTTCACTCTCCGCCGGCCGCCTGCTCCTCCTTGATCTTGCCCTCGAGCTGCTTCATCACGTCGGGGTCGCGCAGCGTCGTCACGTCGCCGAGCGCGCGCCCGTCGGCGATGTCGCGCAGGAGGCGGCGCATGATCTTCCCCGAGCGCGTCTTGGGGAGATCGTCGGTCCAGATGATCCGCTTGGGCCGGGCGAACTTACCGATCCGCGAGGCCACCGTCTCCCGGATGGCGTTGACGATCTCGTCGGTGCCCTCGAGGTCACCCTGGAGGGTCACAAAGGCGCAGATCGCCTGACCTGAGTCCTCGTCGGACTGCCCGATCACGGCGGCCTCGGCTACCTGATCGTGGGCGACGATGGCGGACTCGACCTCGGCGGTCGAGAGCCGATGACCGGACACGTTGACCACGTCGTCGATGCGCCCGATCACCCAGAGGTAGTCATCCTTGTCGCGGCTCGCGGCATCGCCGACCACGTAGACCTCGTTACCGAACTTGCTGAAGTACGTCTCGATGAAGCGGTCGTCGTCCTTGTAGAGCGTGCGCAGCATCGACGGCCACGGCCGCGTGAGCACGAGCAGGCCCTGGCCCGAGTCGATCGGCTTCCCCTCGCGCTCGTCGACCACGTCGGCGGCGATACCGGGCAACGGCTGGGTCGCCGACCCCGGCTTGAGCGGGGTGATCCCCGGAAGCGGGCTGATCATGATCGACCCCGTCTCGGTCTGCCACCAGGTGTCGACGATCGGGCAGCGCTCGCCGCCGATCACCACGTAGTACCAGAGCCATGCCTTCGGGTTGATCGGCTCACCCACCGAGCCGAGCAGGCGCAGCGAACTCAGATCGTATTTGCCCGGGTGCTCCACGCCCCACTTCATGCACGCCCGGATCGCCGTCGGCGCCGTGTAGTAGAGCGATACCTTGTAGCGCTCGACGAGCTCCCACCAGATCCCCTTGTGCGGGTAGTCCGGCGCCCCCTCGTACATCACCGAGGTCGCACCGTTGCACAGGGGCCCGTAGACAATGTACGAGTGCCCGGTGACCCAGCCCACATCGGCGCAGCACCAGAACACGTCCTCCTCGGGCTTGAGGTCGAAGACGTAGCGATGGGTCGTGCTCACGCCCGTGAGGTAGCCCGCGCTCGTGTGGAGGATCCCCTTGGGCTTGGCCGTCGAGCCGCTCGTGTAGAGAATGAAGAGCGGATCTTCGGCATCCATGGGCTCGGCCGGACACTCGGGGTCGGCCGCCTCCATGACCTCGTGGTACCAGTGGTCGCGCCCCTCCTTCATCTCGCACTCGGTGCCCTTCGAGCGCACCACGACGATGTGCTCGAGCGTCTCGAGATCGCCCATCACGTCATCGACCTTCTCCTTCACCGGGGCGGTCTTGCCCTTACGCGCCGCTACGTCGACGGTGATCAGCGCCTTGGCCTCGCTGAACTCCATGCGCTCGCGCACCGATTCGGCTGAGAAGCCGCCGAAGACGACATTGTGGGGGGCGCCGATGCGCGCGCAGGCGAGCATCGAGACGATGACCTCGGGGATCATCGGCAGATAGATCCCGACGATGTCGCCCTTCTTGATCCCGATGTCCTTGAGCGCGTTGGCGAAGCGCTGCACGTCGGCGAGCAGGTCGGCGTAGGTGATGTCCTTCTCCTCGCCCTCTTCCCCGCGCCAGTGGTAGGCCACGCGGTCGCCGTTGCCGTCCTCGACGTGGCGATCGAGGCAGTTGTAGGAGACGTTGAGCTCGCCGCCGACGAACCACTTGTAGAAAGGGGGATTGGAGTCGTCGAGTACCTGGTCCCAGGGCTTGAACCAGTGGAGCTTCTCGGCGTTGCCCGCCCACCAGCCCTGCCAGTCCTCCTCCGCCTCCTCGTAGATCGCCGGATCGCTGAGCAGCGCTTTCTCGCGGAACCCCTCCGGTGGATCGAAGGTCTCGACGTCGAGCAACTTCGCGAGTTCGCGCTCCACGTCGCTGTCGTTCTTAACGCGCTCAGTGGCCATCTCTCAGCTCCTCATCTCTCGGTGGCGGCGGTAGCGCCGGTGTCGAGAAGACACCGGCGCCCCGCTACTACATCTCTCATGCCCGACGCTAGCGCGTCGTAATCGGCGAACCGCTACTTAACTTTTAACCGTGAAGGGAAGGATGGCGCGCCCGTATTGGTGACGCATGATCCCCCCGGCGGCCGCGTAGAGCGCCAGTCCAGCGGTCACGAGCCCGGCGAAGCCACCGGCATGAATCGTCTTCTGGGTGTTGGCCCCGATCTCGGTCAGGGGACCTGCCGACCAGCCGGCGCCGAGCAGGGCGAAAGTGACCGTCAGGGCGAGGAACACGAGGATCACCGCGATCGGCTGCTTGAACGAGCACAGGAACAGCAGGCCGGTGATCAGCGCCCACGCCCACAGGTAGGCGCCGACAGCGCTGGGAGCGGCGCCACTCTTTATCAGCCCCGGCAGATTTTGGTTGACCAGGAAGTAGAAGGAGATCCAGAACGCACCGTAGGACGTGAAGGCGACCGCACCAAAGGTGTTCCCGGTCCGAAACTCCCACATCCCGGCGAGCAGTTGCGCGAGTCCGCCGTAGGCCAAGGCGAGCCCAAGCACCACCGGGAGCGATGTGCCGCCGACCAGGTTCGAGTTGACCAGGCTGAGTACGAGCGTGGTGATGCCGAACCCGGCGAGACCGAGGGGCGCTGGGTTGGCCGGGAGCCAGCTTTCTTCTCTCATACGACTCTCCTCTCCTGCACCGCCGCGCTCTCAGCGCGGCGATTAGGTAGCGACCCGGTAGGTCTCCCGGACACGTGTCTCGCCAAGCCTCTACCTGTCACCGGCGGCGTGCAACGTCAATCGGCGGGCGGCACGAGGGCACGACGAGCGGCGGGCTGAGCGCGACGAACGGCTGCCATTGGTCGCGTCAGCCCCGATGTATGCTGGTCGGTGAGTGGAGGTCGTTCTAGGAGTTCTCGTCGGTTGGGCGAGCGCCGCCTCGCTTTTCGCCGCCGCGCGCCTGCTCCGCCCGCCGCGGGTCATCTCGAGCGAGGGCCACGCGATGCAGTCCGCTCTGCACGCCGCGACCGTGATGCTGCCCCACCTGCGCCGCGGCCTGTCGATCGAGAGCGCGTCGCGCTCGATCCCCCAGCTCCTGACCCTGACCCAGGCCAGCGCCGTCGCGTTGGCCGACCGGGAGCGCATACTCGCCTGGCATGGCGCCGGCGCCGACCACCACGAGCGCGGCCATGAGCTCTCGGAGCTCGTGGCGATCGGACGCGACGACCGCGTTCACGTCGAGTCGGCGATCTCGTGCGGGGACCCCGATTGCCAGCTCGGCGCCGCCATCGTCGCCCCCCTTGTGGTCGCCGGCGACCGGGTCGGCACCCTCGTCGCGGTGTTCGGCCGCGGCCGGCGCCTCGCCCCCGAGGACACGCGCACCGTGCAGGAGGCGGCCAGCCTGGTTTCGGCGCAGATCGAGCTCTCCGAGCTCGAGGCCCAGGGAGAGCGCCTGGCCCGCGCCGAGCTGAGGGCGCTGCGTGCGCAGATCTCTCCCCACTTCATCTATAACGCCCTCGCCGCCGTCGCCGCCTACATCCATTCGAGCCCCGACGAGGCCCGCGAGCTCCTGACCGACTTCGCCGAGTTCACGCGCTACGCCTTCCGCGGCGAAGACCCCTATGTGACCCTCGCCGACGAGCTCCGCTACGTCGAGAAGTATCTGCGCCTCGAGCGTGCCCGCTTCGGCGAGGGTCTCGAGGTTCGCATCGAGGTGGCCCCCGAGGTTCTCCACGTGGTCGTTCCCGTGCTCTCGCTCCAGCCTCTGGTCGAGAACGCGGTCCGCCACGCCGTCGAGCATCGGGGCCACGGGCGGATTGAGATCATCGGGCGCGACATCGGCGCCGACGCTGAGCTGCGCGTCCATGATGACGGTCCGGGTATGGGCACCGCGCGGGCACGGGAGGTGCTCGCCGGAGAGGCCGGCGGGATCGGGGTCGCGAACGTCCAGGCGCGGCTCCAGACGAGCTTCGGTCCCGACTACGGGCTGGAGATCGACTCGCGTCCGGGCGAGGGCACGACGGTTACGATGACGCTGCCCAAGTTCCGCGCCGGGGTCCGTGCGGCATGAGCGGGGACACGGCTCTCTCGGTGCTCGCCGTCGACGACGAGCGTCCCGCGCTCGAGGATCTCTCGCGCCTGCTCCACTCCTCGCCGCGGATCGGCGAGGTCGTCTGCGCCCGCAGCGGCGATGAAGCCCTGCGTCATCTCGCGGAGCGACAGTTCGACGCGCTCTTTCTCGACGTGCGCATGTCCGGCCTCGGCGGCCTCGAGCTCGCCGGAGTGCTCGACCGCTTCGCCAACCCACCCGCGGTGGTCTTCGTCAGCGCCTACGAGGACGGCGCCGTGCGCGCCTTTGAGGTCCACGCCGTCGACTACCTGATGAAACCGGTGAGCCGGCGGCGGATCGAGGAGGCGATCACGCGGGTCACCGAGCTCGCGGGCCGCACCGGCGCGCGAGCGGCGCCGGCGGCCGCGCACGAACCGGAGGACCAGGCGCGCGAGGCGGTTGTCGCCGTCGAGCGGGTCACCGGACACGGGACGAGGATCGTCTCGCGGGCCTCGATCCTCTACGTGCAGGCGCGCGGGGACTACGTGCGCATCGTCAGCGACGAGGGCCGCTACATGCAGCGCGGAACGCTCGCCGAGCTCGAGCGCCGGTGGAGCGCGCATGGGTTTCACCGGGTGCACCGGGCCTATCTGGTGAACCTCCGCCGCGCGGTGGAGATGCGCCCGGACCTCGGCGGCACGGCGGTACTCCTGCTCGGCGACGGGAGCGAGATCCCCGTCGCGCGCCGGCAGGTGGGCGAGCTCCTGCACCGGCTGCGGATGTGAAGCCATGGAACCAGGCGGCGAGCACCTCGGAGGTCGCACTCCCCGCGACGAGCTCGCGGAGGCGACGGCCCATGGTGCCCTGTATCTGCGCCGCCTGCGCCAGCGCCAGCTCGCGCTCTCGCTGATGGCGCTGATCGCCTTCGGGGCGCTCGTCGGGGTGCTGCCGCTGGCCATCGACATCGTGCCCTCGCTGCGGCATGACTACATCCTGGGAATACCGCTCGCGATCTGGCTGCTCGTGGTGCCGTTGCCACCGATGTTCCTCATCCTCGGCGCGCTCTATGCGCGGCGCGCCGACGCGCTGGACGAGAGCTTCCGCGAGCTGGTGCGCCGCCGTTGATCGCCATCCTCGCGGTCGCCGCCGTGACCGCCGGCACGGTCGGGCTCGGCGCGATGGGGACGCGACTCGCGCGCACGACCTCGGACCTGCTCGTCGCCTCGCGGGCGATGACCGCGTGGTGGAACGCCGCGGCCATATCCGGGGAGTACCTGTCGGCCGCGAGCTTCCTCGGGATCGCCGGGCTCGAGATGCAGAACGGCATCACCGCCCTCTGGCAGTCGCTCGGCTTCACCGCCGGCTACCTCTGCCTTCTTCTCTTCGTCGCGGCGCCGCTGCGGCGCTTCGGCTCCTACACGATCTCCGACTTCGCCGAGGCGAGGCTGCGCAGCCCCCGCCTGCGGGGGCTCGCCTCGGCCACCGTGCTCCTCATCGGCGGCTTCTACCTCGTTCCCCAGCTCAAGGGGGCGGGGCTGGCCCTGAATGTGGTCACCGGCGCCCCGTACTTCGTCGGCGTGCTCGCCGTCGGCGTCGTCGTCTCGTTCAACGTCAGCCTCGGCGGGATGCGCGGGATCACCTATGTGCAGGCGTTCCAGTTCTGGCTCAAGGTCTTCGCCATCTCTCTCCCCGTGTGTCTGATCCTCATCCACCTCGGCGGTCTGCCCGCCCGCGCCGCGCTGTTCGGCGACAAATATCCGAGCGTGGGCACCAGGACCGCCGCCGTCACCCTGCACTCGCCCCAGCGGGTCACCTTCCCCGAGGCGACGAGCTACGAGATCGTCGCGAGCGGCGCGATCCCGCGCACGCTCCACGCCTCGGCCGGCGAGCAAACGACGCTGCCGGCCGGACGCCTCATCCTCCCGCCCCACGCCGCTGTCCCCGTCGCCTCGGGCACGACCGCGCTGCGCGGCACCGAATGGGCCCGACCGGTCGGCGGCAGCGGCGAGCGATCGCCGGTGTTCGTCTACTCGCTCCTCATCGCCACCTTCCTCGGGACGATGGGTCTGCCCCACATCCTTGTGCGCTTCTACACCAATCCCGATGGACCGGCAGCGCGTCACACCACCGTCCGAGTCCTCGGCCTCCTCGGTCTCTTCTACGTCTTCCCCGGAATCTACGGCGCCCTCGGCCGCGTGCTCGTCCCCCAGCTCTACGTCACCGGCGCCACCGACACGGTCGTCCTGCGCCTCCCCCAGGCGGCGTGGCCGGGCACCGTGGGTAACGTCCTCGGCGCGATCACCGCCGCCGGCGCCTTCGCCGCCTTCCTCTCGACCTCCTCGGGTCTGCTCGTCTCGATCGCCGGGACGATCTCCCACGACGTCTGGCCCCGCCTGTCCCGCGAGCGCACCACCACGGTGGGGATACGCCGCCTGCGCTTCCGGCTCGCCGCCGTGCTCGGCATGCTCGCGCCGATCGTCGTCGCCTTCTTCGCCCAGGGGGTCGACATCGCCGTGCTCGTCGGCTGGGCCTTCGCCCTCGCCGCGAGCACGTTCTGCCCGCTCTTCCTGCTCGGGATCTGGTGGACCCGGCTGACCGCCGCGGGCGCCGCGTGCGGCATGGTGGCGGGAGCGGCCCTCGCCACCTCGGGGATCCTCGCCGGGCTCGCCCTCGGGGAGCCGAGCGGCGTCGCCGGGGCGCTGCTCGCCCAGCCGGCGATCGTCTCGGTACCCGTCGCCTTCGTGGCGATGATCGTCGTCTCGCTGCGCGCGGTCGAGCGTCCCACCCCCGACGCGGAGATGCTCGCCCTGCACGCTCCCGAGGGGCTCGACCTGCCCGAGATGGGGGTCAGGGATCCCTTCGTCCTCGGTCCGCGCGCGGGAACCTAGCGGGCGAACCGAGCGCGGCCGTGTGGCACCATCGAAGAGCGATGAGCGCCACGGACGCCAGCCTGCCTCCCGGAGTCCGCCTTCCCCGCCTCGTTCAGACGCTCGGCTTCATGCTCCTCGGGCGTCGCTACCTCGAGGCGTGCCGGCGCCGCTACGGCGGCGCGGTGACGATGAGCACCCTGTTCGACGGGCCGTTCGTCATGCTCTTCGATCCGGCGCTGGTCAAGCAGGTCTTCCAGGGATCGAACGAACAGCTCCACGCGGGCGAGGCCAACGCGCTGCTCGGGCCGCTCCTCGGACAGCGTTCGATCCTCGTCCTCGACGAAGCCGAGCACCTGCGTCATCGCCGCCTGATGCTCCCCCCCTTCCACGGCCAGCGCATGCGGCGCTACGAACAGGCGATGATCGACGCCACCGACCGCGAGATCGACGCCTGGCCTGCGGGAGAGCCCTTCGCGGTAATGCCGAGCATGCAGGCGCTGACCCTCGAAGTGGTGATGCGGGCGGTGTTCGGCTTCGACGCCGGCGCCGCCGAGGACGAGTTGCGCCTACGGCTGCGCGCGATGATCGAGCCGATCACCCGCCGGCGCCGCAGCATGATCCTCTTCGCGCTCACCCAGGGCCGCGTCCGCGCCGACCGCGGGCCGGGCGGCTTCGTCGCCCGCCGCCGCGCGGTCGATGAGATCCTCTTCGCCGAGATCGCCCGTCGCCGCCGCGACCCTGACCTGGCCGAGCGCGAGGACGTCTTCTCGGCGCTGCTCATGGCCAAGGACCAAGACGGAGGCCGGCTCACCGATCAGGAGGTGCGCGATGAGCTCGTGACCCTGCTCGTCGCCGGCCACGAGACGACGGCGACCGCGCTCGCGTGGTCGATCGACCTGATGCTCCACACGCCGCGCGTGCTCGCGCGTGCTCGCGAGGCTGCCGCCTCCGGCGAGGACGGCGACGGCTATCTCGATGCGCTGGTCAAGGAGTCGCTGCGCATCCGGCCGATCATCCCCGGCGTCGGTCGCGTGGTACGCGGAGAGCCGTTTGCTCTCGGCGACTTCACCATCCCGGTGGGAGTCGAGATCAACCCATCGATCCGCACGATTCAGCGACGGCCCGATCTCTACCCGCAGCCGGCCGAGTTCCGTCCCGAACGCTTCCTCGGCCCCGATGCTCCCGACACCTACACCTGGGTTCCCTTCGGCGGCGGCACGCGCCGCTGCCTGGGCGCAAGCTTCGCGCTGGTGGAGATGCGCGTCGTGCTGCGCCGGATCCTCGAACGCACAGCCCTGGCACCCGCGGCGAAGAAGCCCGACAAGGTGCAGTTCCGGGCCATTACCCTGGCCCCGCGCGACGGCGTCAGGGTGAGGCAGTCCCGGCGTCCTGCCGCCGCGCCCCGCTCGGGCGCGACTCACACCTTGGCGACCCCCGTGTAGCGCTCGGCCACGTCGGTCAGGACCTGGAGCATCGTCTTGGCCGCGGGGCTCACCCCCGGACCCCGGAGCGTCGCGGCGATGACCTTCCGCGTGGGACTGCTCGGGGAGAGCTCGCGCACCACGGTGTCTCCGCGCTCGCGCGTCAGCGCGAGCTGGGGAATCAGGGCGACGCCGA
>DATCEM010000554.1:0-2686 GCA_036510175.1 Solirubrobacteraceae bacterium
GCCAAGCACACCGCCGTCTCGACCCCCGGCGACCTCCTCTTCCATATTCGCGCCCGCCGCATGGATGTGTGCTTCGAGCTCGCGGGGCAGCTCATGAACCGGCTGACGGGGGTCGGCACGGTGGTCGACGAGGTGCACGGCTTCAAGTACTTCGACGAGCGCGACCTGCTCGGCTTCGTCGACGGAACCGAGAACCCGGCGGGCCCGGCGGCGATCGCCGCCGCGGTGATCGGCGAGGAGGATCCCGAGTTCGCGGGTGGCTCCTACGTCATCGTGCAGAAGTACCTGCACGACCTGATGGGATGGAACGCCCTGCCCGTCGAGGAGCAGGAGCGGGCGATCGGGCGCTCCAAGCTCGCCGATATCGAGATGCCCGACGACGTCAAGCCCGCGAACTCCCACGTCGCGCTCAACACGATCACCGGCGAGGACGGCGAGGAGCGCCAGATCGTGCGCGACAACATGCCCTTCGGCCGGGTCGGCGCGGGCGAATTCGGCACCTACTTCATCGGCTACGCCGCGAGCCCGGACGTGACCGAGCAGATGCTCAGGAACATGTTCATCGGCAACCCACCCGGCAACCACGACCGGATCCTCGACTTCTCCACGGCGGTGACCGGCAGCCTCTTCTATGTGCCGAGCGCCGACTTCCTGGACGACCCGCCGGGCGGGCCGGAGGCGCCGGGCGAGCCGGGCGGGGCGCCGAGCGATGGCTCGCTGGGGATCGGCGGCCTGAAACCGCGTTAGTCGAGGAGGGTGGGCGATTGACGGACGCTCCTCGTCCGTCAATCGCCCACCCTCCTCGGCCGGAGGTTCGCCATCGACCAGTACGGCGGAGCAACATGGTGAGCGACGAAGGAAACGGTGACCTGCACATGGAACACACGATCGATCCGCAGCGCATCCATCACAGCTGGGACAACACGCTCGAGCCCTCGCTGCGCGTGGCCTCGGGCGACACCGTGCACTACGACCTGGTGATGGCCGGTCACGGGCAGGTGTTACAGGACACGAGGAGCTACGAGGACACGGCGTTCGACTTCGCCACCCTCTACAACCTGCTCGGCCCGGTGTACGTGGAGGGCGCGCGACCGGGTGACACGCTGCGCGTGGACATCCTCGCGCTCGAGCCCGGTGACTGGGGGTGGTGCGTGATCCTCTCCGGGTTGGGGACGCTGCCCGATGACTTTCCCGATTCCTACCTGAAGATCTTCGACCTGGGCGAGCGCACCCACGACGAGGTCGTCCCCGGCGTACGGGTCCCGATCGCCCCCTTCCTCGGGACGATGGGCACGCACCCCGATGAGCCCGCGACCGCCGACGCGTTCCCGCCACATAAGGGCGCGGGCAACATCGACACGCGTCACCTGACCGCGGGCTCGACGCTGTGGCTGCCCGTGTGGTGCGAGGGCGCGCTCTTCTCCTGCGGCGATCCTCACGCCGCCCAGGGTGACGGCGAGGTGTGTGTGGCGGCGATCGAGTGCGACATGCGCGCGTCGCTGCGCTTCGAGCTCGAACGCCGCACGATCCCCGTTCCCTACTTCCGGACGGCCGGCGCCCTGACTCCGCTCGCCGAGGGCGCCGGTCACCAGGGCGCGATGGGAATCCATCCCGACCTGATGGAGGGCACGCGCATCGCCGTGCGCGCAATGGTCGACTGGGTGGTGGCCGAGCACGGCCTGACCCGGGAGGACGCCTACGTCCTGTGCAGCCTCGCCGGCGACCTGAAGATCCTCGAGGTGGTGGATGCCGGCGTGTGGAACGTCGGCATGACGATGCCGTTGTCCGTCTTCGATTCGCTCACGTGATGCGTGCCCGCGACTGCCTGCTCGGGCGCTAGAGCGTCGACCAGCCCAAGCCGGAGCCGGGGCTATCGCCTTAGTGGGTATCGAGATGTCGGATTTGGCGACCAGAGCCACCTCCACACCCTTTCGCCTGCCCGCGAGCTTCGGGACCTGTGGCAGGAGACGGCCGAGAGACAGGTGAGCGAATGGCTTCGTGAGATCGACGATTTCCTCGCCCGCCTGGGACAGTCCGGCGCCGGGGATCCGGCGATGCTGTCGCCCTGATCAAGCCCATCGCTTATCGTCCCGCGCCCATGGCAGCGATGAAGTGGTGGGGCTGGGGCCTCGACGGCGTCCAGTTCACGCACGAGGACAAGCCCGGGTTCCGCCCGTTCATCGAGGAGGTACTCGGCGTCGACGTCGCGCGCCCAACCGCGGCACCGGCCCGGTGGGAGGAACTCGACATCCCCGCCCCCCGGCTCCCCGACGGCCTGCACGCCGCGCTCGAGGAGGCGGTGAGCGTCCCCTTCGTCTCCGTCGATCCCCTCGATCGCCTGATCCACGCGCGCGGGAAGTCGCTGCGCGACCTCGTCCGCCAGCGTCGCGGTGACCTCGCCCGCGTCCCCGACGTCGTCGTGCGCCCCGGGAGCGAGGAGGAGGTCAGCGCCGTGCTCGACGCGGTCCTCGCCGCCGATGCCGTGGTCATCGCCTTCGGCGGCGGCACGTCGATCTCCGGCTCGCTCGAAGCCCCCGCCGACGAGCACCGACCGGTCGTCTCGGTCGACCTCGCGCGCCTGGACCAGGTACTCGCCATCGACAAGCACTCGCGTCTGGCGCGCGTGCAGGCCGGCATCTTCGGCCCCCATCTCGAGGAGCAGCTAAGCGCCCAGGGGTACACGTTC
>DATCEM010000555.1:0-5536 GCA_036510175.1 Solirubrobacteraceae bacterium
CAGCCGGATCTACGAGGAGTGGCATCGCCGCGGCGACAACCGCGAGGCCGTGAGCCACGGACTCGCCGCCACCGGGCGCACGATCACCGCGGCAGCGGCGATCATGGTGCTCGTCTTCGGCTCCTTCGTCCTCGGGGGTAGCCGGATCATCGACCTCTTCGGCATCGGCCTCGCGAGCGCGGTGCTCCTCGACGCGCTGATCATCCGCTCCGTTCTCGTGCCCGCGACCATGCTCCTGCTCGGGCGCTCGAACTGGTGGCTTCCCGGGGCGCTCGAGCGGCGCCTCCCGCGCCTGGGGATCCAGGGCGCGGGAGACGACTCAGCCGCGGCGGATTTGCCCCTGGCAAATGCGCCAATCGAACCGACGCCCGTCGGTTCCGCGTCTACCTGATCGCGCTGCCCGCGGTCGAGACGACGTAGAACCCGCCATCCCCTTCGCCCTTGGTCTGGCCGGCCGCGGAGTCGCTGGCGAACCGGTACAGCTGGCGCGACGGCCCGGCCGGCGTCCGATAATCAGGCGATGGCTCGACGTAGCGCCGGCATCGCCCTCTACCGCCGCCCGGGCACCGCGCTCGAGGTCCTGCTCGTCCACCCCGGAGGTCCGCTGTGGGCGCGCCGCGACGCCGGGGCGTGGTCGCTCCCCAAGGGCGAGTACGAGCCCGATGAGGATCCCGAGGCCGCCGCGCGGCGTGAGTTCGCCGAGGAGATCGGCTCCCCGCCGCCCGATGGCGAGCTCATCGACCTGGGGGAGATCAGGCAGCGCTCGGGCAAGCTCGTCCGCGCCTGGGGGATCCCCGGCGACCTCGACGCGAGTCAGGTGCGCAGTAACACGTTCGCGTTCGAGTGGCCCCCGCGCTCGGGTCGCGTCCAGGACTTCCCCGAGGTCGACCGCGCGGAGTGGTTCACCCTCGAGCAGGCGCGCGAGAAGATCAACCCCGCCCAGGTCCCCCTACTCGACCGGCTCGAGCAGGAGCTGAGCTGAGGGCGGCGGCGAGCGGCGCCCCCCGTCAGAGCGCGACGGCGTCGAATCCCGTGCTGTGCACGTCCGCTCCGAGGAGGTCGGCCGCCTCCCATACCGCCTGGATCACCGTCCGCCCGGTGTGGGGATTAAAGAGGGGGCTCTGGAGGCCGTCGGTGAGCAGGGTGTGCACGCGGGCCACGCCACGCGGGCTCACGGGAGCGCCCCCTTCGAGTCGCTCAGCCAGTCCGAGGATCGCCTCCCGGCCGGCTCTCACCGCCTTGCGCTCGATCACTACCGCCGACATGACCCAGCCGGGCCCGGTGCGATCGGCGTAATCGACGATCCCGCGCAGGCTGCGGGCGAGTTGCCACCGGGTGTGGGGGTCGACGAGCTGGCGGGCGCGCAGCGCGATCGCCGCGCTCGTCTCGAAGGCACGGCCGTCCGCTATCTCCTGATCGAGCTTCGCGCGCCGCAGGCATACGCTCAGCCGAACCTTGATTGCTGCATCGTGATGAACGTGCATGATCCTCTCCTTCGCCTGGCGCATTCCACGGGTGACACGGCCCGTGCTGACAGTCTCCTAAGGCGGTATCAAGACCGCATCAAGGAGCGGTGTCAGGCCACAACGATTTCGTGAAGATAAGTGCTACCCCCTATTGGGCGAGCAACAACGCCAGCTTAGCCTTTGTCTGCGCCTCGGGGGGTGGGGTGTAGAGGATGAGCCGCTGGTCGGGGGCATCCTGGGGATCCTCGCGGACTCCTACACCGGGCACCAGGTTCGCGCCGCGGTACCGGCGATCCGCGCGCTCAGCGACGGCTACCAGCTCGCGTTCGCCGTGGGCGCGGTGTTCTGCATCGTCGGCGCCGCCTCGGCGCTCGCCCTGCTTCGGCCCCGGCGCCCGATGGTGCGGGAGACGGCCGATACCGCCGACCCGGTCGAGGTGCTGGCGGCGTGAGTAAGGTGTCCGGCGATGAGGGGACGCGTGGCATTCACCGTGGCCGTGCTTGCTGCCGTGGGCGCCTGGGCCGCGCCGGCCGTGGGGTCGCCGAGCAGTGCTGGGATCGCCTACGTCCTGGGGGGTGCGAGGGGCCAGCCCTCGGTCTGGGTCACCGACGGGAGCGGCGCTAACGCCCACCGGCTCGCCCCGGGCGACGCCGCCCTCCTCTCGCCCGACGGCCAGACGGTCGCGGTGAGCGATCTCGGATCGACCGGGCCCGCGCTCAGCCTCTACCCGAGCGGGGGAGCGGCGAGCGGGGGAGCGGCGACCGGCTACTTCAACCTCGCCCAGGCGAGTGCGGCTCCACTCGCGTGGTCGCCGGACTCGCGCTACCTCGCCGTCGCGCTCACCGGAGTGAACCTGCCGAGCCTCTCCGGCTACGGCCTGGCGATCATCGACACCGAGACGGGCACCGAGCGGATGGTGGCAACCGGCTTGATCTACGGCGCAAGCTTCGCTCCCGGCGCCTCGGACACCCTGGTCTACGGGCGCGCGTCATCGCTCAGCGGGTCGGCGGCCACCAACATCTACACGGCTGCCTCCGACGCCACCACGACCACGCGGATCACCACCGACGGCCGCAGCGCCGATCCCGTCTGGGGCGCGCGGGGGATCGCCTTCGACCACGAACGGTTCCGCAAGGGCTACGCACCGCTCGACGAGATCTGGCTCATGCAGCCGAACGGCACCGGCCGCAGGCAGATCACCCACACGCATGTCGGACCGCTCGTCTCAGGTCTTGCCCCGCTCGCCTTCTCCGCCGACGGCACCCGCCTGGCGGCCGAGTTCGAGGGCGAGGACACGAGCATCGGCTACAGCGTCTCCATTCTCACCGGACACGCGACGCAGCTCAAGGTAGGCAGCCAATCGGTCAGCGCGTGGGGCATCTCGTCCAACGGGCGCTCGGTCCTCATCTCGGTGGGCGGATTCGAGCGGCCCTCGGACAAGGCCAAGATCGAGACCATCCCCTTCTCGGGCGGCCGCCCGACCCTGCTCATTGCCCACGGCGACTTCCCGAGCTGGAATCTGTAGAGCGCGTGATCCAGGGATTGGCCGCGAGCTCGCGCGCCGTCGCCTCGGTCACCACGAGCGCGTGGCGCACCGTGGTGTAGTCGAGGTTCTCCGGCGTGTCGGTCATCTGGTGGTAATTGGACAGCGCTTTGTAGCGATCCATCGAGGCCAGCGTGGCCGTCGGGTAGCTCGCGCGACTGGGGATCACCGAGTCGGTCGAATTGCGTGCTCGCATACCGCGACGCAGCGGCGCGCCGGCGCGATCGGCGGCACGGGCGACAAGGTCGCGGAAGCTGCGGTCATGGTAGTCCTCCATCACCACCGGACCCTCGCCCTCGAGGAGCACGAGGGCCGGAGAGCCGACGGACTCGATGTTCAAGAACCAGGTGCGCTTGTTATCGAGCGCGGGGAAGTGGCGGGCGGCGAAGCCGTAGATCCCGCCCTGGATCACCTCCTCGGCGCCGCAGGACACGAGCAGCAGTTTCAATCCCTCGACTGGATCCGATCGCATTCGCTCGGCGAGCGCTACGAGCACGGCCACGGCGCTCAGGTTGTCGTTGGCGCCGGGGACGATCGGGCTGCGAGCGATGTCGGCGAACACGGCGGTGGCAAGGAGGGATCCCGCCAGGCCCGCGTACTGGAGCCCCGGCCGGTCGCGGGCGGCGCCGGCGGCGACCATGGCCGGCGCGGCGAGCATCGCCCACCACAGCGGCAGCGAGGTGTCGATCCGCTCGAGGATGCCGGGGAAGCGCCGGCCGAGCCACACCTGTGCGCGGTCGTCGAAGATGCGCCCGGTGGGAGCGGCGTCGTGGTGGGCGAGGACCACCAGCGTCCGCTTGGCCGCGGGGTCGCCGCAGCTCGCGACCACGTTCCACGTCGTCTTGGGCTTGGTGCTCACGCGGCGGGCGATCCGCGGTCCATTCGAGATGTCGTCGGCGATGGCGGCGGTCACGGCGGCGGCCACCGCCGCCGCGGGCCTGCGCAGACCGCGCGCGAGACCGGCTGCGCCGGCGGCCGCGCCCACCGCGGCGAGGCCGGCGATCAGGGGTGCATAACCGTCGAGAAACTGCTCCTCCTCGACTGCCGCCGCGCAGCCGGCGTCCGAGAGCCGGCCGGCGATCCAGCGCGCCGCTCGCTCCTCCGCCGGCGATCCCGCGCGGCGCTCGAGCGGCGCGAGCGCTTCGATTACCTCGCGTAGGGTTGCGTCCTGGGCATCGGCGACCTCGGGCATGGCGCCCAGTCTAGGTCGGGTGCTTTTCGCGTCAGGGCGCGAGCGCAACTTCCCTGACCCGGCGGTATCGTGCGGACAACGGGCGCTCGACTTCGGTGTTGAGCGCTGGGACCGTTGGGGAGGCATCAATGTCTCGCCGCTGAAGATCACGCTGTCCGGGACCGGCGCTTAGAGATCGGGGGGGGCCGCCGGCCTTCGAGGCGGCGAGGCAGGAAGTCGCGCCGCTGCCTGGAACCGGAGCGTCAGTGGATCGTCTCGCCGCGCTCATCTGCACGCTGGCGGTGGGCGCGCTCGTCGCCTTTCAACCGCCGGCCAACGCCGCCCTGGCCGACCACGTCGGGGACCTCGGCGCGGCGCTCGTCAGCCTGCTCCTCTCGGCAGCGATCGTCGGCATCCTCCTCGTCGTCTTCGGGGATCCGGGCCGCCTGGCGGGGATCTCCGGCTTCCGGCCCGTGTACGCGCTCGGCGGTATCGCGGGCGCGGGCATCGTCGCCGTGTCGCTCGTGACCGTGCGCACCCTGGGAGCGGGGGGTGTCACCGCCATCCTCGTCGCCGGTCAGCTGATCGTGGCCGTGCTCCTCGATCGCTTCGGGGTCCTCGGCCTGCACCACGTGCAGATCGGCTGGACCCGCGGGATCGGGATCGCCCTGATCATCGCGGGCGCCTTCCTGGTCACGGGCAAGTGAGCGGTGGGTAGGCTCCTTCGCGTGCGTGCGTGCGTGCGTGCGTGCGTGCGTGCGCGTGCGTGCGCGTGCGTGGGCGTGCGGCAGCGCTCGTGGCAGCGTCGAGCAGGGCGGTCTTGGGCCGGGGGCGAGCGTGTTGGTCAGGGGAATAACCTCGTCGCCGCCGATCACGGGTGCAAAGCCCCATATTGAGGTAATCTGGCGCGCCTGGGTGACGGATGAGGGGCCACCACAGAACGACGGTGACGCGTCGAACATGGGAAGCAATGACGCCTTACGAGAGTTCCCGACTATCGGAGAAGACGCTGGAGGGCACCGGCGAGCTTGATTACGGCGCACGGCGGGCGCGCCGCGTTCGGCGAGCACGTCCCCTCGCCCCTCAGCCGCGGACCGCGCTCATCTCAGGCTACGGTCACGTTCATGCGAGGTCCGGCCGGCCCGGTAAGCGCGATCGCTGCCTCATCCTCGTCGATCCCGATTTGTTCGCGCAGGCCTGCGGAGCTCTCGGGGCCGACGAGGACGCACCGGAGATCGTCTTCCCCGTCGGGGGGGAGCCCGCCGCGCTCCGCGGACTACTCGGCGGGAGCCTGCGCGGCATCGTCGAGGCCCACGGGGTTCGGCGCGTGCTCATCGCCGCGAGCGGGCAGGGCGC
>DATCEM010000556.1:0-7875 GCA_036510175.1 Solirubrobacteraceae bacterium
GCGACCGCGGTGATGACGCTCCTCATGGCGATCGCCTCAGTCACCTATGCGCTCGGGTACCGGTTCATGGTCGATGCCCTCGCCCACCACGACGCGGTGCGCGAGGCCGTCGGCGTCGGCCTCGTCGCCGTCCTCTTCACCCTGTCCTGGGCGCTGCGGGTCACCAGCGGTGTTCAGGCGTCGGGCCTCACCGATCGGATGCTCGTATTCCTCACCGCGCGAATGGCCACCCTGGTCAACCGGGTGCCGGGGATCTCGCACCTCGAGCGCCCCGAGTACCTCGCCGAGCTCGATCAGCTCGAGGAGCAGCGGCGGATGCTCGCCTCGGGGCCGCAGCAGGCGCTCACCCTGGCCTCGATCCTCGTGACCACCATCGGCATCGTCGTCCTCCTCGGCACGGTCTACCTACCGCTCGCCCTGCTCCCGCTCGCCGGCCTGCCACCGCTCCTGGGCGACAAGCGCTCCGTATCCATCCGCGAGCGCTCGGACAAGGCCCTGGCCGAGGAGCGCCGGCGCGCGGCCGCGCTGTTCACCCTCGCCTCGACCGCCGGGCCGGCCAAGGAGCTGCGGGTCTTCGGCCTCCGCGAGGAGCTCCTCGAGCGCCACGCCAAGCTCTCCGCGGAGGTCACGCGCGCGACCATCCGCGCCGCGGTGCGGGGCGCGATCTGGAGCTCGCTGGGCTGGGTCGTCTACGCGCTGTGCTTCGCCGGCGCGATCGCCCTGATCGCCGTGCGCGCCGCCCGGGGCGAGGCCTCGGCGGGCGATGTCGTGCTCGCCGTGAGCCTCCTTCGGCGCGCGCAGCTCTCGGTCTCGCAGGTCTCCGACGCGATCGGAAAGCTCCTGACGAGCGCCCAGGCAGCCGAGCATCTCCTGTGGCTCGAGGATCACGCCGAGCAGGAGCAGTCGAGCGCCGCGGGACGGCCGGCGCCTTCGCGGTTCGATCAGGGCATCGCGCTGCGCGAGGTCTCCTTCACCTACCCGGGCACCGAGCGGGAGATCCTGGGCGACCTCGACGTGTTCCTCCCCGCCGGAGGATCGGTCGCCCTCGTCGGTGAGAACGGCGCCGGGAAGAGCACCCTGGTCAAGCTCCTCACCGGCATGTACCAGCCCACCCGCGGCGCCGTCCTCGTGGACGGAGTCCCGCTGTCGGAGCTCGACCTCGAATCTTGGCGCCGGTGTACGAGCGCCGTCTTCCAGGACTACGCGCGCTACGAGCTCCTCGCCGCCGAGGCCGTCGGCGTGGGAAGCCTCCCGCAGGTCGAGGATCGGGTGGCGGTCGGCGCGGCGATGGAGCGCGCGGGTGCCACCGGCCTGATCGCCGAGCTCCCCGATGGCTTGGAGACTCCCCTGGGACGGAGCTTCCGCGGGGGTCGGGACCTGTCCTCCGGCCAGTGGCAGAAGCTCGCCCTCGCCCGCGGGATGATGCGGCGGTCGCCGCTCCTGCTCATCCTCGACGAGCCCACGGCGAGCCTCGACGCCCCGACCGAGAGCGCCCTCTTCGACCGCTATCTACAGGCCTCCCGCGACGCCGCCGAGCGCGTGGGCGCGATCACCGTGCTCATCTCCCACCGCTTCTCCACCGTGCGGGCGGCCGAGCTCATCCTCGTGCTCGAGGACGGGCGGATCGTCGAGCGGGGCGACCATGCGTCGCTGCTCGCCGCGGGCGGGCTCTACGCCGAGCTCTACGAGCTCCAAGCACGCGGCTACCGGTAGTCGGCCGCCCGCGGATCTAGAATCACCGGACATGCCTGGCCCCGTGACCACCGTGCTCGGCCGCAGCGCCGAGCGAGTCCCCGGGCTGCGGCGGCTCCCGATCCTCAAGCTGCTCGCGCTCGCCGAGATCGCCGTCCTCGCGCGCGCCCACGTCACCAAGCTCGAGGCGGCGGAGTGGCGACGGATGGCCGAGCTCGTCCGCATCGGGCGCGGCCGCACGAGCAACCTGTCGATGCGCCAGCGCCGAGAGCTGCGCTCGCTGATCAACAAGGCAGAGCCCAGGCTCTTCGCCGGCGAGGCGTTCGACAAGCTCGCACCCGTCCACCTCCCCGACCGCCTCCTCTACGGCGCGACGGGGCGCCCGAAGAGCCGCAAGCGGGGCTAGGCGGTGGCGGCGGTCTGCGCCCGCCGCTCCCATCGCGCCCGCGCCTTCGCGGCCTCGACCTCGCGGTCACGCGGCGGCGCGCCCGAGACGAGCTCGGCGAGCAACGTCCCCGTGGCCGACGCGATCGCCTCGACGGCCTGGTCGAAGGCTTCGGTGTTGGCCTGCGATGGCTTGGTGAAGCCGCTGACCTTACGTACGTACTGGAGCGCCGCGTCGCGGATCTCTGCTTCCGTCGTCGCGGGCTCGAAGTTGTGGAGTGTCTTGATGTTTCTGCACATGCCAGGAGCCTAGCGAGCGCACTCAGTCAGGACCGCAGCTCGCCCGGTTCGAGATCCGGCGGCGGCGGGACCTCCTGGGGCGGCCCACCGGACTGCGCCTCCCAGGTGGGGAAGGCCTCGGCGTCGCGGCCGGCATGCTCGCCCTGGCCGCCGAGGGCAAGGAGGATCACCCGCCCCGGGCCTCGGTTCACGAGCTGGCGCCGGACCTGCGGCGCGACCCGCACGAGCTCGCCGGCAGCGAGCTCCATCTCCTCACCCTCGACGAGCAGGGTGAGGCTGCCCTCGAGGACGAGGTAGACCTCCTCCTGGTGCTCGTGACGATGGATCCGGCCGCGCTCGGCGGGCGCCATGGTGATCTGATTGAGTCCGAAGCTGCTGACCCCGAGCCGGCGTCGCAGGGGCACGAAACGCTCGGTGGTCTCGCGCTCGAGCCGTGCCCTCGCGGTTCCCTCTTCCATCGGCTCATCTTCGCACGCCGCCCCCCGCCGCGCGGTAGCGCTGGATCGCGCGTTCGCGCTCGGTGGCATGGTCGACTATCGGGTTTGGGTAGTCGTGCCCGAGGATGCAGCCGGCGTCCGACTGCTCCTCCTTGGTCATCCGCCACGGCTCGGCGAGATGCGCGTCGGGAACCGCGCCGAGCTCGGGTACCCAGCGGCGCACGTAGTCGCCGTCGGGATCGTGACGGCGCTGCTGAGCAACGGGGCTGAGGAGGCGGCGAAAATAGGGTGCGGGGTCCGCCCCGACGGAGGCGATCCACTGCCAGTTACCGTTGTTGCTCGCCTCGTCGCCGTCGATCAGCGTGCGCATGAAGTGCTCCTCGCCGCGGCGCCAATCGAGGTGGAGATCCTTGGTCAAGAAGGATCCGACGACCAGCCGGGCGCGATTGTGCATCCAGCCGGTGCTCAGGAGCTCGCGCATCGCCGCGTCGACGAGCGGGTAGCCCGTGCGTCCCGCGCGCCAGGCGTCGAGCAGCTCGTCGTCCTCGTCCCACTCGAGCGAGCGGTAGCGCTCCTGGAGCTCGCGTCGCGCACTTTCCGGATGGTGGAGGAGTACGTGGGCGAAGAAGTCGCGCCAGCACAGCTGGCGCCGGTATGCGACGGCCCCCGAGCCGCGGCGGCGACCCATGGCCGCGTCTAGCTCACGCGCCGACAGGCAGCCGAAATGGAGGTAGGGCGAGAGCCGCGAGGTCCCACCCGCGAGACGGTCATGGCGCTCGGCGTAGCGGGCGAGCCCGTCATCGAGCCATGCCGCCATCGCCCGCCGGGCGGCGTCCTCGCCGGGCTCGACCAGCCGCTGCGGCGGGTCGAGGGCCCCGAGCGCGGCCAGGGCCGGGAGCCGGCCACGCCTGATGCGACCCGGTGGCGCCAGCGCCTCGGGCGCGTCGAGAAGCGCGCGGCGGGGAGCGGTGAGCCAGGTGCGGTAGAACGGCGTGAACACGCGGTAGGGCCTCCCCTGGAAGGTGCGGATGCTCGCCACAGCAGCGACGAAGTTGCCCGGGTGAACCACCACCTCGACGCCGGCGCGCTCGAGCGCGGTCCGCACGCGCCCGTCACGTGCCCGCGCGTAGGGAGAGACGTCGTCGGCCCAGTGCACGGTGCATGCTCGCGCCTCGCGGGCCAGGCGCGGGAGCTCGACCCAGGGACGCCCCTCGCGCACGACCATCGCCCCGCCGCGCTCGCGCACCCCGCGAGTCAGGTCGCGCAGGCAGCCGTGCAGGAAGGCGGCGCGAGCCGGGGAAGGGAAGCGGCCCCGCAGCAATCCCGGATCGAGGATGAACACGGGGACCACTCGATCGTGGCCGGCGAGGGCGCCGCTCAACGCCGGGTTGTCGCCGAGGCGCAGATCACGGCGGAACCAGACGATTGCCGTCGCGGGAGCCACGCTCGGACCGGCTACCCGAGAGGCGAGAAGCTAACCGGCGGCGTCGAGCTCGCTGCGGAGCAACAGGCTTCCGACCTTGCGCGCTCGCCGCGCGGCTTCGAGGTCGCCCTCCTGGGCGGCGACGATCGAGCCCTTCATCAGGATGTGCCACTCGCGCGCGAACCGCTCGGCGTCGGCGATCCCGGCACGGCGGGCGAGATCCTCGACGAAGTGGCGAATCCCGGCGAGGTAGGAGACCCCCGCGCGGTGCACGGCGTCCGCGGGATCGGGGTGCTCGAGCACCACGTTGATGAACGAGCAGCCCTCGAAGTCGGGGCGCTGAAACCACCCATCGAACAGGTCGAAGATGGCGAGCAGGCGCTGTCTGGGGTCGGAGCTGCGCTGCTCGGTGCCCGCCTGGACCCAGCCCTTCGTCCACAAGTCCTCGCGGCGCTCGAGGAAGGCCAGCACGAGATCCTCCTTGGAGGCGAAGTGGCGGTACAGGGTCTGGCGGGCCACTCCGGATTGCGCGATGATCGCGTCGACGCCCACGGCCTGGATGCCCCGGCGGGAGAACAGCTCGTAGGCCGCGGCGAGAATGCGCTCGCGAGCGCTTCCTACGGCTGCGCCGGGTCCGTCGCCAAGCGTTGTATCGATAGGTGCCATCAGTTAACTCTACCCGTCCAAAGCGAGATAACACTCGCGACGCGCCGGCCGGACGCCGGGTCAGTGCAGCACGGTTCGCAGCGCGATGATCGCTAGTCCCATCACCGCGCCGGCCCCCACCTGGACGATGAGCTCGGTCCCTCGCAGCTCCGCGCGAACGGCGGCGAGAACCTCGAAGGCGACGACGCTCGCGGCCGAGGTCCATACCGCGACGGCGACGGCCGTGGCCAGTGAGGCGCCGAGAGCCGCGGCGATGAGCAGGGCGAGGATGGGGATGCTCGCGCCGCGGATCATCGCCCGGTCGCGGACCAGGGAGCGCGCGATTGCGCCCGCGCTCAGGGGGATCTGCCGCTCCAGCCGATTTCCGAGCGTTTCGGCGTAGGAGTGTGCCAGCCAGTAGAGGAGCAGGGCGACCACGGTCCCCCCGACCGTCTCGAGCAGCGTCTCGCGCCGGACGCTCTCGGTCGCGAGCACAGCGCCGATGATCACGGTGCCGTAGACCACCCCCGCCGGGTTGTCCTCGGGCTCGATCCAGTCGAGGGCTCGACTGGCCAGGTGTCTCCAGCCGCTCGCTGTGGGCTCCGAAGCGATGGCGCGCATTATCGGGCAGGGGGCGGCGGCGGCGGGGGCGTCCGGCCGGCGTGTAACTTCGCACTGGAAAGTGGCCTGCTAGCAGAGGGTTTCCCCGCCGTCGCCGATAAGGACATTCACACGAACAGCTGGGAAAAGCGATGGTTCGAAAAAGCCGCTATTTGCGGACGTTTTATTTTGCCCTTTGTTAGCTGCCCGCGCATCATGTTTGGCAACGAGATAGGTTGGCCCGGCGCTACTCATCGTGCTTGTCCAGCGTGCCCGAGAGAGAGGGACGGTCGTGCCCATCGCAAGTCTGTCGCCGCAGGGATCTCCGTCAACCCGTCGATTGCCCGCGCGCGTGTCGCCCCTCCGAACCCATCAATCAGCGTGCTGCGAGCTCCCCGAGCTCCCGGCAGAGGAGGTGTCGCCATGAATGCTCGCGACCTGCTCGACATCATCGAACCGGCTCTCGCCGACGCGAAAAGCAAAGTCACCCCTTTGCTCGGCTTGGGCTTCGACCAAGCCAAGGAGCAGCACGCCAAAGCCGGTGCCGTGACGCGCATCGCGTCCGGCCTGGCCGTCGGGATGCTGGCAGGAAAGCTGGTGAGCAGCCTTGCTCGCTGAGATCCGTAACTTCGAGCCCCGCACGGTGAAGCCATGATCATGAACAAGATCCAGCAGTTCTTCCTCGGTATCGGCGAGAAGCTCATGGGCATCGCCGAGACGAGGATCAAGCAGCAGCTTCCCCAGATTCAGGCGCAGGTCGAGGGTCTCGTCAAGGAGAAGATCCCTGAGCTGCGCGCGCAGGCCGAAGAGAAGGTCAAGGAGAAGGGTTCGCAGCTGGCGACTCAGGTACGAACGCAGGCAGAGACGCAGATCCGGGCACAGCTGAGCGGCGAGAAGATCATCCCCCGCGTGGAGACCTTCACCGGCGGAGTAATGGCCGGGGATGGCCTGGTTACCACTCCCTTCGCCGTCGGCTTCCTCGCCAGCGGCGGCCTCGGTGGCGTGTTGGCAATCCCGTTCAAGTTGATTCGGGTGGTAATTCTCCGCCCGATCTTTCGCAGCCGAATGGAGGCACCGCGAGTGAAGATAGATAGGAACAGCAAAGAGCTCGGACGCGCCCTGGCCGCACTTGCGGCCGCAGATAAGCGACTGCGGCGCAGGCGCGGCATCATCGGCCTGTTCTTGCCGAGCTTTAAGAAGGTGCTCGTGCTCGGCGGGGCAGGCGCCGCCTACGTCGCGGTCAACAGCCAGAACGGCAACGGCGACATCATGGAGCAGCTCGAACAGATCGCGCCCAAGCTCGAAAAGGTCAAGGAAACCGTCGAGAGCACCGAGCTCTACTCGATGATCGGACCCGACATCGAGAAGGTGATGGCGCTCGTCGGCGAGCGCGTCGACGCGATCAGGTAGCTGGGGCGCTGCGCGCCCTTGGGAGTTCGGCTGACGGGGGGCCTTCGGCCCCTTGGGAGTTCGGCTGACGCCGAACGTCCCGGGGGCCCTCGCGCCCCGCCTTCGGCCCGCGGGACCTTCGCGCCCCGCCCTCGCCCCCCACCCCGCCGGCCGGACCCGCCGGCGGGTCGGCCGGGTCCGCCAGGCCCGATCTCACGGATCGGCGCTCGTCGGCGTTCAACGTCCGAGTGCCTACACGAACGATGATCCACGGTCCTACCGCGCTCACGCTGCGCTACCGGCCGCCGCTCGATGCCGAGGAGCTGATCGCGTTCCTGGGCCGGCGAGCGGTTGCCGGCGTCGAGGAGGTTCTCGACGGCGGCCGGTATCGACGCAGCGTGCGACTGCCCGGCGGTCCCGGGGTGATCGAGCTCGCGCCGGGTCCGGGCTTCGTGCGCGCGCGCTTCTGGCTCCACGACGAGCGCGACCTCGCCGCCGCCGTACAGCGCTCTCGCGCGCTGCTCGATCTCGAGCACGATCCTCGGCCGGTGGCCGCCGCGCTCGGCGCCGACCCGGTGCTCGGAGGACTCGTCACCGCCGCCCCCGGCCGCCGCGTCCCCGGGCACGTCGACGGCGCGGAGCTGGCGCTGCGCGCCGTGCTCGGCCAGCAGGTCTCCGTCGCCGCCGAGACCACGCTCGCGGCCCGCCTCGTCGCCGCCTACGGTGAGCCGCTCGATCGCCCCGTGGGCTCGGTCACCCACCTGTTCCCGACCTCGGCGGCGATCCGCGACGCCGATGCCGGCGCGCTGGCCATGCCCGCGGCGCGGCGCCGGGCGGTGCTCGGCCTCGTCGGAGCGCTCGCCCGCGGCGAGCTGAATCTCGACCCCGGCGCCGACCGCGCCACGGCCGAGCGCGCATTGCTCGCGCTTGCCGGCATCGGCCCGTGGACGGTGGCGTACATCGCGATGCGCGCGCTCGGGGACCCCGATGCCTTCCTCCCCACCG
>DATCEM010000557.1:0-2113 GCA_036510175.1 Solirubrobacteraceae bacterium
GCCAGCGCGGCTCGCCGAAGCTCTGCTCGTAGAACGAGCGCGAGATGTCGAGGCCCACGTCGACGCCGACGAGATCCATGAGCTCGAACGGCCCCATGCGAAAGCCAGCGCCGAGGCGGCAGATGCGATCGATTTCCTCCACCGGCGCGATCCCGTCGCGCAGGAGCCCCAGCGCCTCGAGGGCGAACGGGCGGTTGCAACGGTTCACGAGGAACCCGGGGCCGTCAGCGGCGAGGATCACGTCCTTGCCCATCGCCTCGCCGGTGGCGCGGGCGAGAGCGAGCGCTCGCTCGCCCGACTGCTCCCCGGCGACGACCTCAACCAGGCGCATCACCGGCGCCGGATTGAAGAAGTGCATGCCGACCACGCGTTCGGGATTGCGCACCCCCGCCGCGATCGCGGTGACCAGGAGCGAAGAGGTGTTGGTCGCCAGGACACAGTCCGGCGCGACCACGCCCGACAGCTCGCCGAACAGGCCGCGCTTGAGCTCGAGCGACTCGGGCGCGGCCTCGATCACCAGCTCCGCGCCGTCAAGCCCCGAGACGCTCGGGGTGGGATCGAGGCGCTCGCTCGCCGCCTGCGCTTCGGCCGCGCTGAGGCGGCCGCGCTCGGCGGCCCGGGCGAGCTGGGCGCGAATGGCCTCGACCCCTCGCGTGAGAGCGTCCGCGGCGGGGTCGTGGAGCAGCGTGCGCGCGCCGGCCAGGCACGCGAGCTGGGCGATGCCGGCGCCCATCGTCCCGGCGCCCACGACGCCGATGATCTGGGGTGGCGCGACGGCAGCCATCGGCGTGGTCAGCGCTCCGGCGCCCTCGGCGCGCCGGGAGACCCCACTTCCATCGCCGTGTCCACGACCCGCTTGACGATGTGGCAGCAGAAGAGGAGCGGCAGGGTCTCGAGGTGGTGCAGCCCGTAGAGGGCGACGCTCACCGGCTGCTCATCGGTGCCCGCGTCGAACTGGGCGAGGACGTCCCCGGACTCGCGTAGCGTGAAGTGCTCGGCCATGTGGTGGTCCGCGCGCCACTCGAGCTCACGCTCGTCGAGGTGGATGATGCCTCGGTAGATGCCCCGCAGGCCCATGAACCCACCGGGCGCGTAGCGGGCGACGCGGGCGCCGGTAGCCGGATCGGTCGCGTTGATGGCGTGGCCGAAGCCGAGCCCGGCCCGCCGCACCCGCCATGAGATTCCGTCCGCCTCGATCTCGGCGGCGAAGCGGCGCCCGCTACGCAGCGTGCCCAGATCGCCGAGCGCGTAGCGGTCCGCCTCCACGCGCTGGAGGGTCAGCTCTGGCATGGGCTCAGGAAGGCACGAGTGCGTTGATCCCGGTGAGAGCGCGGCCGATGATCAGCTTCTGGATCTGCGAGGTGCCCTCGTAGAGGGTTGTCACGCGGACGTCGCGGAAGTACCGCTCGACCGGATGGTCGTCGACGTAGCCGGCGCCGCCGTGGACCTGAATCGCCGTGTTCGCGCAGCGGATCGCCGCCTCGGTGGCATAGAGCTTCGCTATCGAGGTCTCGGTGGTGTTCGGTTTGCCCGCGTCCTTGAGGTATCCGGCGCGCCAGACGAGCATCCTCGCCGCGTCCGTCTCGACCTTCATGTCGGCGAGCATCGCCTGGACGAGCTGGAAGCTGGCGATCGGGCGCCCGAACTGCTGGCGCTCCTTGGCGTAGTTGACCGACTGCTCGACGCAGCCCTGGCAGATCCCGACGCACCCCGCGGCGACGCTGTAGCGACCGGAATCGAGCGCGCTCATCGCCACCTTGAACCCGTCGCCGACCTCGCCGAGCATCGCGTCGGCCGCGACCTCGACGTCGTCAAGCGCCAGCGAGGCGGTGTCTGAGCCGTGCAGGCCCATCTTCCCGTGAATCGGCTGGGCCGAGAACCCGGGCAGCGAGGTGTCGACGATGAAGCACGCGAGCCCCCGATGGGCAAGCTCGGGATCGGTCTGCGCGAACACGAGCGCGAAGCTCGCGTGGTTACCCATCGAGATCCACATCTTGGTACCGCTGATCGACCAGCCGCTCTCGGTCCTGCGGGCGCGGGTCCGCTGGTTGGCGGCGTCGGACCCGGTGTCGGGCTCGGTGAGCCCGAAGCACCCGAGCCACTCCCCGGTGCA
>DATCEM010000558.1:0-7256 GCA_036510175.1 Solirubrobacteraceae bacterium
GTCCGCCGCCCGACCCAGGCGATGGCGCGCGCGAGCGCTCTCCACGGGTTCAAGGGCCGCAAGACGTCGCCGAAGAAGGCACTGAGGACGGGAACGGCGACCCAGAAGAGCACGTAGACCATGGTCGGGGTCAGGTTGGCGGTGGGGGTCTGGTTACCGCGGATCCCGCTGTACACCGTGAGCGCCAGGATCGCGATGCCGATGGCGCCGCACAGCGGCTCGAAGAATCGGGCCCCGCGGCCCGAGCCGAACAGCCTGCGCGGCGCTGGATGCTCGAGCCGCGGAGCCGACCACAGCCGTCCGAGGCCGACGAACGAGACGATGAGCACAGCACCCGCCGCCCACGCGAAGAGCCACGGCGGGAACGGCAGGTAGGAACGTCCCACGAGGCCGTGCGCCGAGGCGAAGGCGGGCCAGAGCATCGCGCTCGCGCCGATGCCGAGCGCGAGGACCACGCCGGTGAGTCCGGCGCGGACGGGGCGATTGAGATGACGCGGCGCGCGCACCAGGCGCACGACCGCGGATCCGGCGATCAAGTCAGTTGCTCCTCATGAGAGACGGCTGCGTTTCCCGGGCGTCGCATCCTCACTGAGCACACTCGAGCGTGCCGCGCTCCCATGGAGCACGGCGTGAGCGCTAGATCAGTGAGGGCAGGGGGCGCGAGGAGGAGCGCGGCCCGCGGTGACGCCTGACTGAGGATCGAGTCGCCAGTCCTCGGCGCCCGGCTCGGGAGGAGAGATGCCAATGCTTTTCGCGCTCCTCCACAGCGCTCGCCCAGGTGGGTCCGCCGCCTCGAGCAGCCGATGGGCGAGGCGCAGCGTCATCGCCAGCGCGGCGCCCACGAGCAGCGAGATCGGGGCGGCCGTCCACCCGCCCTGCCCGAGCACGCCGGCGATGCCGGCGGGATGTCCGGGCGAGAAGAAGCCCTCGAGGAGCTCCTGGGCGCAGTAGATGGCAAAGAGCACGAGCGCGCAGACGAGCCACGAGCGCACGACGGCGCCGGGCGCGCTGCGTGGAGCCTGTGCGCGGCCGGCGATCTTCAGCGCCAGGCGCCCGACGAACCAGCCCAGTCCGAGCGCCGCGAGCAGGAGTGCGGCGGGCTCGGCGAGCGAGAGGTAGCCGTGGCCCTCGCGCGCGAGTACGGCGGGAGCGTGGGACCCAAAGACAACATAGAACCGGAGCTGGTGCACGGCGAGGGCACACAGCGGCATCAGCACCGCTCCGCGCAGCCGAATGTCGCTGCAAGTCACGCGCCGGGACAGGAGGACCCGCACCGGGCCAGCGTAGCAACCGCCAGGGGCGCGGGCGCCTATCGGGGCGGCGGCTGGGCCGGCTCTGGGAGGGCGGGGAGGCGCTCCGGCGCGAACCGGTAGCCGATCCCGGAATGGGTGTGGATGTACTCCCAGCCGGGGGCGGCGTCATGGAGCTTCTTGCGCAGGCGGCGCACGAAGACATCCACCGAACGATCGCGGTAGGGCATCCGCCCACCCCAGACGAGCGCGTAGAGCTCGGCGCGCGGTACCACCCGGTTGCGTCGCTCGGCCAGCGCGAGCAGCGTCTCGAACTCGCGCGCGGTGATCGCCAGCGGACGGCCGTCCGCCAGCACCCGGCGCTCGGCCGGCCGGATCACGAGGTGCGCGGAGCGCAGCGCTCGCCAGCGCGTGGCGTTCTCGGCGAGGCTCGTGGGCATCGTTCTCGGCACCGTACCCGGCGTCGGTGCTCGTCCTGTGACTTGCCCGTTACCGTAGCTGCCGAGTCGCCGGCGCGGCTCGGACCCAAATCATCGCTCTTTGCATGTAAACAACCTGTGATCGAGACCCCCCACGGGCGACAACGTCCGCCCCTATCCACTACATTTCACCCCATGCCGGCCGAGGCCAGTGACTCGACCGCGACTGCGCAAGGCGCTCCGCAGCGCGCGAGCAGCCGCCTTCGCCTCGCGGTCATCGATCGCGACGCTGGATTTCTCCAAGTGCTGGCGAATCGCCTGGACACGCTGGGGTGGGAGCATCGGGCCGTCTCGACGGCGGTGACGGCGGAAGCGCTCGTCTCGATGCGCCTGAACGCGCTGGTGCTCGACATCTCGGTACTCGGCCCCGGCGGCTGGGAGTACCTGGAGCGCGTATGCGGCCGCCTCCCGGGCCTCGCCATCGTCATCTGCACCGGCCCGTCGTCCGTGGGTCAGCGCGTGCGCGGGCTGCGTCTCGGCGCCGACGCCTGGATGACCAAGCCCTGTCATGCCGAGGAGCTGATCTGTGTCGTCGAGGCGGCGATCCGCCGTCACCGGCGCAACGAGATGCCCGAGCTCGAGGGCGCGCTCGTCGTCGGCGAGATCACCGTCCGCCCGGATCTCTACCAGGCCTACGCCGCCGGCGCGAGTCTCGAGCTGACCGCCCGCGAGTTCGAGATCTTGCATCTGCTCGCGCAGTCCGACCGCGTGCTCAGGCGCGAAGAGATCTACGAGCGCGTGTGGGGCTACGCGATGGCTCACGGCGACCGTTCGGTCGATGTCTTCGTGCGCAAGCTGCGCCAGAAGCTGCGCCAGGCCTCCCCGGACTTCAGCTACATCCACACGCACTTCGGCGTCGGGTACCGGTTCGCTCCCGAGCTCGATGGCGGCCGCGGCGCGGTCGTCGCGGCCCCGGATGATCTCCAGCCGCAGCCTGAGCTGACGTTCGGCTAGCGCCCACCTCGCTCCACCCACCGAGGTCCTCGACCTCAGCTCGGGCGGTCCTACGATCACAGCTTCTTCACAAGTGGATCACAGCTTGGTAACGCCAGCGCGGGCGCGTCCGAGCAGCATGAACCGGGCATGGCCACCGCCGCGCAGCCCCATTCGGCCGGCCCGTCTCGCGCCGAGCCGGGCGCGGCGGGCCCGCCCCACGTAGCCGGCGCCGCACAGTCCCGCCGTGAGGTCCTCGCGGTCGGTCCGCTGGAGGTCCTCCCGGACGAGAACATCGCCATTGCCGCAGGCAGGACACTAATGCTCTCGATTCGGGAGTTTCGGCTCCTGACCGAGCTCGCCCGCCGCGCCGATCGGATCATGTCCCGCGAGGAGCTCTTTCGCCTGGTCTGGGGACGGGACATGCGACCGGGTGACCGGTCGGTGGACGTATACGTGCGCAAGCTCCGGGTGAAGCTCGAGCAGGCTCTGCCCGAGTGGAGGTTCATCCACACCCATTTCGGATTCGGCTACCGCCTCAGCGCTGAACGCTAACCAGCCTGATTACAAATTCGTAACACCTCGGCGCGCGGTTCCGCAGACACTGCCGCCAACACCAAGCGAGCTAAGGAGAAACCACAGTGAGAAGAAGTCGCATCAGTGCGGTCGCGATAGCGGTCGCATCATCACTGGTAATCGCCGCTTGCGGCTCGAGCAACAGCTCCGGCTCGTCAAGCCCCGGCAGCTCCAAGACGCTCGTCGGTGCGGGCAGCACCCTGATCGCGCCGCTGATGTCGCAATGGCAGCCGGCCTACGACACTGCGTCCGGTGTAGCGGTGACCTATGGCGCCATCGGCAGCGGTGGCGGGATCGAGCAGATCACAGCCAGGACCGTCAACTTCGGCGCGAGCGACGCACCGCTGACGGCAGCTCAGGCGAGCGCGTGCAAGGGCTGCGTCCAGATCCCCTGGGCGCTGGCGGCGACGGCCGTCGCCTACCACGTCAACGGCGTCCCCAACCAGCTCAAGCTCACCGGGCCCGTGCTCGCCGGCATCTACCTCGGCCAGATCACGATGTGGAACGCGCCCCAGATCAAGGCGCTGAACCCCGGCGTGAACCTGCCGGCCACCAAGATCACGCCCGTCTATCGCAGCGACGGCAGCGGCGACACCTACGCTTTCACCAACTACCTGTCGCAGATCAGCCCTACCTTCAAGTCGAAGATCGGCAACGCCACCCAGGTGAGCTTCCCGGTCGGACTCGGGGGCAAGGGAAACTCGGGCGTCGGCGGCGTCCTCTCGACCACGAACGGCGCCATCGCCTACGTCGCCATCTCCTATGTGCTGGGCAACAAGTTCGACTACGCCCTGATCCAGAACGCGGCCGGCAAGTACCCGGTTCCCGGGGTCCCGAGCATCGCGGCCGCCGCCGCGGCGCTCAAGACGGTCCCGGCCGATAACGACGTGTCGATCGTCAACCCGCCCGCATCGGCTCCGGGTGCCTACCCGATCTCCACGTTCACGTACTCGATCGTCCCCGTCAAGAGCTCGGCGGCGGCTCAGCTCAAGGCGTTCATCAGCTGGGCGATCTCCACCGGGCAGACCGACGGTCCGAAGCTCGACTTCGCGCCGCTCCCGGCCCAGATCGTCACCGCCGACAAGGCCACGCTGGCCAAGCTCGGCTGATCGGGAGCCCTGCGATTCCTGGTACCGGCAGTCCATCTAACCCCGCGGATCGCCATGAGGCGATCCGCGGGGCAGGGCTCCCGGCGTCGCGGTCGGCGCCGGCGGGGGCGGTGCGCGTGAGGTCGGATCGATGAGCACGGCCAACCCGCCCGCCCCCTCGCCGCGGGGCGGCTTCGCGACGGCGGTGCGCCGCAACACCGTCGACCGGATCGGCGATCCGACCCTGAGGGTCCTCGCCACCCTGGCTTCGGCGGTGGCCATAGCCGTCATCCTGCTCATCGCCTACAAGGTTCTCGCCGGCTCCGACACCGCGTTCTCGAAGTTCGGACTGAGGTTCCTCACCACGAAGGTCTGGAATCCGGTCACGAACCAGTTCGGCGCGGGGTCGTTCATCTACGGCACCATCGTCAGCTCGGCCTTCGCCATGCTCTTCGCGGCGCCCCTGTCGATCGCCATCGCTCTCTATCTGACCGAGCTCGCGCCGCGGCGCATCCGCCGCCCGGTCGCCACGCTGGTCGACCTGCTGGCCGCGATCCCCAGCGTGATCATCGGCCTGTGGGGGATCCTGGTCATGGCGCCGTTCATGGAGAACCACCTCGAGCCCGCGCTGCACAGCGTGCTCGGATGGATCCCCCTGTTCGGGGGCTCGCCCTCGCCCTACGGGCTCCTCCCCGCCATCGCCGTGCTCACGATCATGGCCGTGCCCATCATCAGCGCGATCACTCGCGAGGTGTTCGAGACCGTGCCCGGGGACCTCAAGGAGGCCGCCTACGCGCTCGGGGCGACGCGGTGGGAGATGACGCGGATGGTGATCCTGCCCATCGCGCGCCCGGGAATCGTCGGCGCCAGCATCCTCGGCCTGGGCCGCGCGCTCGGCGAGGCCATCGCGGTCACCCAGGTGATCGGCGGCGCCGTCGCCATCAACGCCTCGCTCTTCCAGCCCTCCGACACCCTCGCCAGCCGGATCGCCTCCCAATTTCAGAGCGCGAGCGGCACCGTGTACATCTCCTCGCTCTTCTACCTGGCCGCGATCCTGCTCGTGATCTCGCTGATCGTCAACATCGGGGCGCGCTTGATCGTGCGCCGGGGCATCGCCGCGTAGGTGTACGAGTGAGCGCGACCACCGGATCCCCGGGCCCGAAGCTGCTCGGCGCCAGCCCCCGGCGCAAGCGGGTCAACCGCACCATGGAGGTGCTCTCGAGCCTGGCCGCGGGCCTCGCCGTCGCCGTGCTCGTGATCGTCATCGGCTCGGTGCTCATCAAGGGCGTGAGCGCGCTCAACCTGGACTTCCTGACCGAGACGCCGGCGCCCTTCGGCGCGCCCGGCGGCGGGATCGCCAACGCGATCGTGGGGACCTTCCTGCTCGTGCTCATCGCGAGCGCGATCGCCGTCCCCATCGGCCTCCTGATCGGGATCCACGCCAGCGAGTTCGCCCGGCCGCGGACGTCCGACGCCGTCAAGTTCGCGCTCGACATCCTCAACGGCGTTCCCACCATCGTCACCGGCGTGTTCATCTTCGGACTGCTCGTCGCCGCGCACGTCGACATCTTCTTCGTGCACCTCGGCGGCTCGCAGAGCGGCTACGCCGGGGCGGTCGCGCTCGCCATCATCATGCTGCCCATCGTCGCCCGCTCCGCCCAGGAGGTGCTGGGTCTCGTGCCGGGGTCGCTGCGCGAGGGGGCGGTCGCGCTCGGCATCGCGCGGTGGCGGATGGTGCTGCGCATCGTGCTTCCGACGGCGGCCGGCGGCCTGATCACCGGCGCCGTGCTCGGCGTGGCGCGGGTCGCCGGCGAGACGGCCCCGCTCCTGCTCACCTCCTCGATCGCCTCGACCGCCGTCTCGTGGAATCCGGGGCAGGCCCTCTCGTCGATCCCCGTGTCCATCTTCACCCTCTCCGAGTCTGCCTCCCCCGCCGACCACGCCCGGGGCTGGGCGGCAGCGCTCGTGCTCATCATCGGCGTGCTCGTGCTCAGCGTGCTCGCCCGCAGCCTCCACGACCGCAGTCGCCGCCGGCTGCGTGGCTAATCGTTTACACGCCAAGGAGCCGACACTGGCATGATCCAGCCCCGCCTCTCTCTCAAGCGCAACCACGACTTGTCAAGCACAGACCCTCCGACCGAGCAGGAAGAGAACTCGCCGAAGTCCGAGCCGGACCCCCGGCCGACGACTGGCGAGACGACGCCGATGGCCAAGAAGGGCGCGGGCCACCGCGTCTCGATCACCGATCTGCACGCCTACTACGGAGCCACCGAGGCGGTCAAGGGGGTCGGGGTCGAGTTCCTGCCCAACGAGGTGACGGCGATCATCGGACCGTCGGGGTGTGGCAAGTCGACCATGGTCCGGTGCATCAACCGGATGCACGAGGAGATCCCGGGCGCGCGCGCCGAAGGCCGGATCCTCCTCGACGACCACGATCTCTACGCCCCCGACGTCGACGTCACCGCGGTGCGCCGCCTGATCGGGATGGTCTTCCAGAAGCCGAACCCGTTCCCGACCATGTCGATCTTCGACAATGTCGCCTCGGGTCTGAAGCTCACCGGGCAGCGGGGCGACAATCTCCGCGAGCGGGTCCACAAGTCGCTGCGGGCGGTCGGGCTCTGGGGTGAGGTGAAGAACCGGCTCGACTCGCCGGGGATCGGACTCTCCGGCGGCCAGCAGCAGCGCCTGTGCATCGCGCGTGCCATCGCGGTGGCGCCCGAGGTCATCCTCATGGACGAGCCGTGCTCGGCCCTTGACCCGGTCGCCACGCTCAAGGTCGAGGAGCTGATCGACGAGCTCAAGGAGCAGTACACGATCGTCATCGTCACCCACAACATGCAGCAGGCGGCGCGGGTGGCCGACACCACGGTCTTCATGCTCGACGGCGAGGTCATCGAGCACGCGCCGACCTCGGAGCTCTTCACCACCCC
>DATCEM010000559.1:0-3538 GCA_036510175.1 Solirubrobacteraceae bacterium
CTGCGCCCGTGGATCGAGCGCCGATTCGCCGAGCTCGACCGCGCCCGCGAGGCCGTCGCCAGCCGGGGAGCCACCGTCCCCTACCTAGGTCAACCCCTACAGCTGATCTCCGAACCCCAGCGAATCCGGGTCCACCGCCGCGGCCAAGAGCTGCTCGTCCCCGCCGGCGACCACCTTCCCGCCCTCGAACGCTGGTACCGCCGCACCGCCCGCACCGAGATCGCCCCCCGCCTCGACACCGCCACCACGCAAGCCGGAACCCCCTACACCACCCTCACCATCCGCGGCCAGAAAACCCGCTGGGCCAGCTGCTCGCGCACCGGAGCCATGAGCTTCAATTGGCGCCTCCTCCTAGCCCCCGAAGAAGTGCTCGACTACGTCATCTGGCACGAGGTCTGTCACCTAAAGGTCATGGACCACTCCCCAAGGTTCTGGGCGCTGCTAAGCAAGAGGTGTCCCGACTACCGCGACCACCAACGCTGGCTCAGACGGCACGGCACCACGCTCGTCCTCTAGGCGGCGGGAAAGCGCTCACCCGGCCCCACCACGCCGAGCTTGATCGCGTGGGGCTCGGCCGCCCGAGGTGAGAGCGCGGCGCAGCGCGCGATACGGCGTGTCACCTTTGCGCGGCGCGACGATGTCGCGCTTCACGCGCCCGAGGTAGGCCTCGGTGGAGCCGTCGCCGTGGATGTCCACTCCCGCTCGGACCTTCGGCAGCAGCCGCTCGGGCCCGGCCAGCTCGATCCGGGCGAGGACCTGCTCCTCGGGTTCGAAGCGCCTGAACTTGACGTCGACCGCCTGTCCGGTGGCGTCCCCGGCCAGCTCTCGCGCGCGGGTCTCGAGCGCGTCAAGGGCGTCCTCGAGCCGGTCAAAGCGCGAGCGCTCGACCTTGGGCCCGGCCCGCACGGTGAGCTTCCACGCCACCGGGGCATGATATGTCAGCGCCCGCTCGACGTTATGCGGCGAGGTGGACGGTCAGCTCGTCGAGCGAACCGGTCCGGCGATGCTCGGCGAACTGCCCGGCGAGCCGGTGCAGAAGCCGATGCACGGGCTCATTGTCGGCGAGCACGGTCGCCGTGAAGCGGGTGATGCCGCGCTCGAGCGCAGCGTCCGCGAGCCGGCTCATGAGCTCGGTGGCCAAGCCCTCGCCCTGGAAGCGGTCGCCGACGACGATGGCGAACTCGGCCGCCGTGGGAGCGCCCTGGTGGCGGACGAAGCGGCCGACGCCGATGATCGACGCGGGGTCACACAGGCCCCGCGCCGGGGCCCTCTACGAGCGCGCCTCGATCGGAACGTAGTCGAGCGACCGGTGGCCGGTGTAGATCTGCCGTGGGCGGGCGATCTTCTGCTCCGGATCCTGGATCATCTCGAGCCACTGGGCGATCCAGCCGCTCGTGCGGCCGATGGCGAAGAGGACGGGGAACATCTCGACCGGCATCCCCAGCGCCTCGTAGATCAGGCCGGAGTAGAAGTCGACGTTGGGGTAGAGCTTGCGCGAGATGAAGTAGTCGTCCTCGAGCGCGATCTTCTCGAGCTCCATGGCGATGTCGAGCAGCGGGTTGCGTCCGGTGACCTCGAACACGTCCTCGCACGCCTTCTTGATGATCTTCGCCCGAGGATCGAAGTTCTTGTACACGCGGTGCCCGAACCCCATCAGCCGCTCATTGCCGTCCTTGACGCCCTGGATGAAGTCGGGGATGTTCTCCTTGGTCTCGATCCTCCGGAGCATGCGCAGAACGGCCTCGTTGGCGCCGCCGTGGAGCGGGCCGTAGAGCGCTGCGACCCCGGCCGCCACCGCCGAGTAGGGGTCGACCTCCGAGGAGCCGACGCTGCGCACCGCGCTCGTCGAGCAGTTCTGCTCGTGATCGGCGTGGAGGATGAAGAGGACGTCCAGGGCGCGCTCGAGGCGAGGATCGGGCCGGTACTTGAGCTCGGTCATCTTGTAGATCATCCCGAGGAAGTTGCCCGCATAGGCGAGATCGTTGTCCGGGTAGACGTAGGGCATCCCGCGGTTGTGCCGGTAGGAGAACGCTGCCAGCGTCGGCATCTTGGCGATCAGCCGGATGATCTGGATATAGCGCGCTTCGGCGTCCTTGATCATGTTCGCGTCGGGATAGAAGGTCGACAGTGCGCCCACGCCGGCCACGAGCATCCCCATCGGATGCGCGTCGTAGCGGAATCCCTGCATGAATCCCTTGATGTTCTCGTGCACGAAGGTGTGAATCGTGATCAGGTGAGTCCACTCGTCGAGCTGGGCCTGGGTGGGGAGCTCCCCGTGGACGAGGAGGTAGGCGACCTCGAGGTACGAGGAGCGCTCGGCGAGCTCCTCGATCGGGTAGCCGCGGTACTCGAGGATCCCCTTGTCCCCGTCGATGTAGGTGATGGCCGAGCGACACGACGCGGTGTTCATGAACGCCGGGTCGTAGGTCATGAGGCCGAAGTCCTCTTCGCCCGTCTTGATCTTGCGCAGCTCGAGCGCGCGGATCGTGCCGTCCTCGATGGGAATCTCGTATTCCTTACCGGTCCGGTTGTCGGTCACGGTAAGGCTGTCGCGAGCCTCGGCTACGGCGGTGCCGTCCGCTGCGGCCTCGGGCTGGGTATCGGTGCTCATCGCGCTCTCCTATCGGACGGTTCTTCCTTGCGGTCCCTCAAGGATAGGCGCGGCGCAGCCCCGCCGTGGCCCACCGGCGGGCGAGCGCCGGGCGGGCCGTCCCTAGCCGGTGGCCACCGCGGCGGTCATGGCCACGGCGACGAGCACGACACTGATGAGGATGACGATCCGCGTACCCGCGTCATTACCGGGGAAGTCGGGCCGCTTCAGCCCGATCGCGGAGAGCACGACCGCCCACACCGCAAGCGCTCCGCCGGCGAGGAACCACGGTACTTTCGAGGTCTCGGCCGCTGCCAGCAGGGTGAGCATGGGCGCGAGATTATCCGATCGGGCCGTTCGCGGTCGCGGGAGCGGCGGCCGAGGGGTCGGCCGGTGGCGGCGGGGTCTGGAAGCGGCTCTCGGTGGCCGCGACCTGCCCCTGGTAGTGGCTGCCCAGGTCGGGGCTCCCGTAGGGCCGCAGCGCGGGGCGATCGAGCGCCATGAAGGAGAGCTGGGCGATCGGCAGCCCGGGGTAGAGCTTGATCGGGATGCGCGTCAGGTTGTTGAGCTCGAGGGTCAGCGTCCCCTTCCATCCCGGGTCGCAGAATCCGGCCGTCGCGTGGACGATCAGCCCGAGTCGCCCTAGGGAGGACTTGCCCTCGATACGCGCCACGATGTCGTCCGGCAGCTCGACCCACTCGAGCGTGCGCCCCAGGCAGAATTCGCCCGGGTGGATCACGAACGACTCCTCGGGGGGGACGATGACCTCCTCGGTCAGGTTCTCGGGGGGGCGGCGCAGGTCGATGGCCGAGGCACGATGGTTATGGAAGACGCGAAACGAGTCGCCGAGGCGAAGGTCGACGCTCGCGGGCTGAACCAAGCTCGGATCCCACGGATCGATCCGGATCCGGCCCTCCTCGACCAGCCGCTTGATCGTGCCGTCCGAGA
>DATCEM010000560.1:0-3051 GCA_036510175.1 Solirubrobacteraceae bacterium
GAGCTCGGGCCCGAGGCTGAGGCGGCGTTGCGCGACTACCTGGAGCGTCGTATGCGGCAGCCGCTGTTCGCCCACGCGCGCAGCGTGCGCAACGCGATCGAGCGTGCTCGGCTGCGTCACGCGAACCGGATCTACAGGGCCACCCTTGACGGGAAGATGCCCACGCGCGAGGATCTCGTGCGCATCGAGCCCGAAGACTTCCTGAAGAGCAGCGTGTTCGGTCTCGACCGGCACGACGACGAAACCCCACTACCGGACGCCCAGAGCGCTCCGGCCTGAGCTGAGGCGAGCATATGTCACGTCCCGTCATCCTGGGCGTCGTCGGTGACTCCGCAACCGGCAAGACGACCTTCACGCGAGGCCTCGTCCGACTCCTCGGCGAGGAGAACGTCACCCACGTCTGCACCGACGATTACCACCGCTACGACCGCGCCCAGCGCGCCGAGCTCAACATCACGCCGCTCGATCCCGACTGCAACTACATGGACATCATGGCTCAGGACATCGCCCACCTGAGCCGCGGCGACGCAATCCTCAAGCCCGTCTACCGCCACACCGACGGCACTTTCGACGCGCCCGTATACGTCGATCCCGCGCGCTTCACCATCGTCGAAGGCCTGCTCGGCTACTACACGCCGGAGATGCGCGACTGTTACGACGTCCGCGTCTTCCTCAGCCCGCCTGAGGAAATCCGGCGCCAGTGGAAGGTGCAGCGCGACTGCACGCGGCGGGGGTACACCACCGATCAGGTCCTCGCGGAGCTCGACCGGCGCGAGCCCGACTCGGAGGCCTTCATCCGACCGCAGCGCCGCTACTCGGACATCGTCGTGTCGTTCGTGCCCGGAGAGAGCGACGAGGCCAACGAGCTCGACGCACAGCTCATCCTCGGCCCGGACCTGCCTCATCCCGACCTCTCCCCCCTGGTCTCGGGCGGCCCGGACGGTATCTCGATGGTCGACCAGGGGCGCGACCGCCTAGTGGTCATCCCCGGCCGGCTCGATCCCGAGCAGGCGGCGGAGATCGAGGAGGCGATCTGGGAGCGGATGCACTTCGCCAGCCACCTGCGTGCGGGCCGGCTCGGCGAGTTCACCGTCGGCACCCAGCTCAGCCGCTCGGAGTCGCTCGCGCTCGTGCAGCTGCTCGTGCTCTATCACCTGGCCACGGCGACCGCGAAGATCGCGCTCGGAGGCACGGGAGCGCGCGCGGCGAACCGCATGCCGCCCGTCCAGCCCATTCAGCCCGTTGAGGCCAGCGAGGCGGCGTCATGAGCGTCGGGGTCTCAGAGACCGGCTCGTTCCCCGGCGAGTTCGGGGACGGCGAGCTCGACCAGCTGTGCATCAACACGATCCGCTGTCTCTCGATGGACGCCGTCGAGCAGGCGACGTGCGGCCATCCCGGGCTCCCGATGGCGATGGCGCCCGTCGCGCATCTCCTCTACACGCGCGTGCTCCGGCACAACCCCGCCGATCCCCTCTGGCCCGATCGCGATCGCTTCGTGCTCTCGGCGGGCCATGGCTCGATGCTCCTTTACAGCATCCTGCACCTGACCGGATATGACCTCCCGATGTCCGAACTCGAGCGCTTCCGCCAGTGGGACTCGCGCACCCCGGGACATCCCGAGCGGATCCTTCAGCCCCAGGAAGAGGGCTACATCGACACCCCGGGCGTGGAGACCACCACCGGCCCCCTCGGACAGGGCTTCGCCAACGGCGTCGGGATGGCGATGGCCGAGCGCTTCCTGCGCGAGCACTACGGATCCGAGGTCATGGATCACCGCATCTTCTCGATCTGCTCCGACGGCGATCTCATGGAGGGAGTGAGTGCCGAGGCGGCCTCGCTCGCCGGACACCTCGGCCTGGGCCGTCTCGTCTACCTCTACGACGACAACCGCATCACCATCGACGGCGCCACCGCGCTGAGCTTCACCGGCGAGGACGTCGAGGCGCGCTTCCGGGCTTACGGATGGCACACGCTTTCGGTGTCGGACGTCAACGACCTCGACGAGCTCCAGGCCGCCATCGACGCCGGGATCGCCGAGGAGGAGCGGCCGTCGCTCATCCGCGTGCACTCGGTGATCGGTTACCCCGCGCCGAACAAGCAGGGCACCTCCAAGGCCCACGGTACCGCCCTGGGCGCCGACGAGGTCCGCGCGACCAAGGAGGTCCTGGGCTGGGACCCCGACGCCCGCTTCCTCGTCCCCGACGAGGTGCGCGAGGCATACGCGCACACCCCTGAGCGCGGCGCGCGACTGCAGGAGGAATGGGAAGGGCGCTTCGCCGACTGGCGCGAGCAGCACTCCGATCTGGCGGCCGAGTGGGATCGGGCCTGGTCCGGCCAGCCCGAGCCCGGGCTCGAGGAGGCGCTGCCCAAGTTCGATCCCGAGGAGACGCCCAAGCTCGCCACCCGAGCCGCCGGCGGGAAGGTGCTCGACGCCGTGGCGTCGTACCTCCCGACGATGGTCGGCGGATCGGCCGACCTCGCCGGGTCGACGCTGGCCATCCTCCCGGGCGAGGATGCCTTCGGGCCCGGGACCACCGGGCGCACCGTGCACTGGGGCATCCGCGAGCACGCGATGGGCTCAGCGGTCAACGGCCTCGTGCTCCACGGCGGGATCGTCCGCCCCTACGGCGCCACCTTCCTCGTCTTCTCCGACTACATGCGCCCAGCGATCCGTCTCTCGGCGCTCATGGGCCTGCCCGTCGTGTGGGTGTTCACCCACGACTCCGTGGGCCTGGGCGAGGACGGTCCGACCCACCAGCCGATCGAGCACTACGCAGCCCTGCGCGCGATCCCCGGACTCACGGTGATCCGGCCCGGGGATGCGAACGAGACCGCGCAGGCTTGGCGCTCGGCGCTCGAGCCCAGCCGCGGCCCCGTCTGCCTCCTCCTCACACGCCAGAACCTGCCGACCCTCGTGCCCGACACGGTGGGCGACGGCCCGGCCAAGGGCGCCTACGTGCTCGCGGAGGCCGCCGGGGACGCCGTCGAGGCGATCGTCGTCGCCACCGGCTCGGAGGTCCCGGTGGCGCTCGCCGCGCAGACGCAGCTGAG
>DATCEM010000561.1:0-5904 GCA_036510175.1 Solirubrobacteraceae bacterium
ACACCTCGTAATCCATCGAGAGCCCGAAGAGGATGGCGAACATGAGCACGGGCAGGAACGCCTCGATCGGTCCCGTCTGGTTGATCCCGATCAGCGAGGCACCCCAGCCCTTCTGGAACACGGCGGTGATCACGCCGAACGACGCGCCCGCGGAGAGCAGGTTCATCAGCGCGGCGACGAGCGGGATCACCAGGCTGCGGAACACCGCGATGAGGAGGAGGAAGCTGAGGAGGACGACGACGCCGATGAACAGGGGCAGCTTGCCCGAGAGCACGGTCGCGAAGTCGTCGAACACCGCCGTCTCGCCGCCCACGAGGACGTGGAGGCCGGCGCCGCGCTCGGCGGCGGGGACGACGCGGCCGCGCACGGTGGTGAGGAGATTGGCCGTCGAGAGGGCCTGGGGCGATCCCTTCGGGTAGACGTTGGCGGTCGCCACCCCGGGCCGGCCGTCACGTCCGGGGAGGAACAGGGGGGTCGTCGCTCCCGCGGCCCCCGGCGTCCGCGCGACGGCGTCCTCGACGCGAGTGAAGGCCGCCTGCTGCGCCGCAGAGTCGACCTGGGCGACGAGCTGAAGGGGCCCGTTATAGCCGGGGCCGAAGCCGTCGGCGAGGAGATCGTAGGCCTTACGCGTCGTCGTACCCGCCGGGTCGGTCCCGGCGTCCGAAGCGCCGAGGCGCATGGAGAAGAAGGGGATCGAGAGGACGATCATCACCCCCGCGGCGAGCGCGGCGAAGAGGGCGGGACGGGCCCTGAGCCAGCCCGCCCAGCGCGCCCACGCCGGCGACTCGTCGGTGATCGTGAACGTCCCGTCGCGGACCTGGCGACGCTCGCTGCGGCGGAGCACGCGCGCCCCGAAGAAGCCGAGCAGCGCGGGCAGGAGGGTGAGCGCCGCGAGGACGGTGAAGGAGACGGCGATCGCCGCGGCGATGGCGACCCCATAGAGGAAGCTGACCCCGAGGGTGAGCATTCCCAGCAGCGCGATGCACACGATCATCCCGGCGAAGAGGACCGCCCGCCCGGACGTGTCGACCGCCTCGATGACCGCCTCCTCGCCGCTCAGGCCGCGGAGCATTCCCTGTCGGTAGCGGGTGACGATGAACAGCGCGTAGTCGATCCCCACCCCGAGCCCGATGAGGAGCGAGAGCTCCGAGCTGAACGAGGCCATGGTGAGCACGTGCGAGAGCAGGCCGATGACGGCGATGCCGGTGCCCAGCGAGAGTCCCGCGGTGAGCAGCGGCAGCGCCATCGCCAGGAGCGAGCCGAAGGCGAGAAAGAGCACGATGGCGGCAGCGACGAATCCGATCGCCACGCCCTTGGAGCCGGCCTGGGCGCCCGCTTCGGCGATCTGTCCCTCGACCTCGACCTCGACGCCGTGGCCCGCGCCCGCCTTCGCGGTGTTCACGAAGGTGCTCGCGGGCTGGCTGCCGACGGCGCTCGCCAGCACGTCGAAGGTGACGTTGGCGAAGGCGACGCGGCCCGAGGGGGAGATCTGGCGGCTCGCGCCGGGCGCGTACGGGGACCCGATGACCGACACGTGGGGCAGGCGCGCGATGGCGGCGAGCATCGACTGGACCTGGGAGCGCACGGCAGGATCGGTTACGCGACCCCGCTTGATGGCGATGACGATCTGCTCGCGGTCGCCGGACTGCTTGGGCGCGCTGCGCTGGAGCAGGCTCCGTGCGTCGGAGCTCTGGGTGCCCGGGAGGCTGAAGTTATCGTTGTAGTCGCTCCCGGCGCCCGCGTGGAGGGCGGTGAGGGCGACGAGGGCGATCAGCCAACCGGCAAGGACGAGGCGCCGGTGCCTGAAGCACGAGCGGGCAAGGGTTCTCATGAGCTATCCGATCCACGTGGAGAGAGTCACCGACGAGGCGAACTGCCTGCCCCGCGGCCAAGGATAGGCTCGGAGCCTGAAACAACTCTGACAGTGCGGCGCGGGCTACGAAGCCGACGAGGCGCGACGGCGACCGCGGCCCACCGAGCAGCGGTGATAGCAGCCGGCGATGAAGGGGCGGAGCTCGGCCGGGACGGCGGAGATGTCGCCGTCGGCGAGCACCGGGGTGCCGAGGAAGCCGTCTGAGAGCACGAGCTGATGTCCCTGCGGAGAGAGGAGCAGGCGCACGAGGTCGGTCGCTCCCTGGGGGTTGGCGGCGCGCTGTAGGACGGTCACGCTGTCGTAGATCGGCGCCCCGCGGAACGTCACCCCATCGGTGTTGGTGAAGCTGGCGTGGTGGTAGAACCGCGCCATGCCGAGGTCGCTGAGGTTGATCTCGGGCGGGAGGGCGATGTACGGCGTGCCGGCGGCGATGGCGCTGCTCAGGTAGCCGAAGGTGGCGTCGGGCACGGCGCCGGACGCCGTGGTCGTATACGCCGGCGGGACGAGGAGCTGGGCGGGATTGGTGTCGCTCCCGAGCAGGCGCTGCTTGAGGTTGGGGATCCCGTAGAAACGCTGGGCCAGCTCGGCCACGAAGAGGGCGTAATAGCCGCCGGGATCGGTATTGGGGTCGGTCCGCCCGAGCACGAAGCCGGGCTCCATGAGCACCTTGTACCAGGGAATCTCGCCCAGGCGCGCCTTCTCGAGCTCGGCGTAGAAGGGGCTCTGAGTCGTGTACGAGATGACCTCCTGGTTACGGGCGAAGGCCATGTACCAGCGCACCCAGTCCCCGTTGCGCGCGCCCATGAGGGTCTTGTCCACCCGCGCGTCGGCGCTCATGTAGATGTCTCCGGTCACCGATCCGTCCTTGATCTCGTCGGCGAGCTGCACCGCGGGATCGCTGTGATCGGTCACCGTGCCCCCGCACTGCGTGGCGAACGCCGGGGCGAGCCCCGAGCGCACCAGGGTGCTCAGGGATCCGGCGTGGAGGACGTTGACCGTGCTCCCCGCGTCGCCGGTACAGCTGAACGGCGAGGCGGCCAACGGCGACGCCGGAGCCGCCGGGGCCGCCGATGCCTGGGCCGCGGCCGCGGGGACCAACCCGAGGGCCGCAAGCACGCCGACCAGGACGATGTTCGCTCGCATGGACCCAGCCTACCCAACAGCTCCTATATAAAACCTAGGTAGTCTCGGCGCGCGCGCAGGGCGGCGCCGGCGCCCGGCGAGCGCGCCTCAGCTAACGCGGCGCCACAGCGCGTCGTCGCCGAGCGACACGCGCTCGGCTTCCCCGGCGGCCACGAGCTCGAGCAGCGCCGTCTCAGCCGCCCGGCGGTCGGGAGCATCGTTGCCCTCGGTGAGCATCGCCGCCACCTCCTGCGTGGTCACGCCGTCGGGAAAGCGATCGAGCAGCGGCGCCGGCGAGTCGGGTACCGGCGCGCGGTGCACGCCCGGGTCGAGGTTCGCCACCAGCACGTCGTAGGCCTCGACGGGCTGGAAGCCACCGGCCTCGAGTCGCCGGCCCTCCGACTCGAAGACGACCGACGGCGCCGTGTAGCGCACCGGTCCGTCGGAGGCGGCGGTCTTTCCCTGGAGCTCGGAGGGCGAGCCGGCCGCCGTGCGCGCCTCGGCCCGGTCGCGCTCGTAGGCCTCGGTCACGACCGGATCATCGAGGCTCGCGACGATGGCATCCGCGTCCACGCTCGCGAGGGGGCGTAGGGCATCGGCGAGCTGCGCGTCGTCGTCGAGGAGGAGCGGCGTGGTGAAGTTGGCGAGCTGGAGGGCGCGGAACACCCGCCACTCGCTTCCCGGGTCGGCGAGCCTGGCGGCGACGACGGCGCGACAGGCGCGGGCGGTGGCGCTCATCCGCTCCTTGGGCGAGGGCGAGAAGGGCATCCCGAAGCGACGGAAGCTGAGATGACCGAGCGCCCCCCGGAGCGGCGTGTAGCCCATCGAGGCGTAGCGCGAGGCATCCTCGGAGAGCCCGATGACGACGAGGCGCCAGTCGAGCTGGTCGCCGTAGCGCCATTCGAGCACGCGCAGAGCCGGGCTCTCGGAATAGGCCCAGGGACAGGCCGGGTCGCTATACAGGGTGGACGAGATCATCGCGGGACTCCTTGATCGCTCAAGGTATTTATCATAGCGGTCCTTGATTTCTCAACAGATTTCCACGAGAGGCCACAGATGCCCAAGCTACAGATCATCGTAGGGAGCACACGTCCCACCCGCTCGGTCGACAAGATATTGCCCTGGATCGTCGATCGCGCTGAGCGTCAGGGCGATTTCGAGGTCGAGGTGCTCGATCTGCGCGATTGGCCGCTGCCCTTCTTCCAGGAGCACATGGGCACGATCGGCGACTTCGCCGACCCGACCTACTCCGATCCCATCGTCCGGCGCTGGAACCACAAAATCGCCGAGGGCGACGCCTACCTGATCGTCACCGCCGAATACAACCACAGCGTTCCCGGCCAGCTCAAGAACGCGATCGACAGCGTCTTCGTCAGCTTCGCCTTCCGCAATAAGCCGATCGGCTTCGTCGGCTACAGCGTCGGCATCGCCGCGGGCACCCGGGCGGTCGAGCACCTGGCGCTGATCGCCATCGAGAGCGAGGCGGTCCCGCTCCGGAACACCGTCCTCATTCCCTTCGTGGGAGGCGCCTTCGACGAGGCGGACGAGCCCAAGGATCCGGCGACCGACATCGCCCTCGGCATCACCCTCGAAGACCTAGCCTGGTTCTCGAGCGCGCTCGGCCGTGCCCGCGCCGAGGGCGAGCTCGCGCCGGGGACCTTCCGCGCCCGGGCGGCGGCGGCCGCGGCCAGCGAGAGCGCTTAGATCAGGCGCCCCTTGGGGATCCGGCCGTTCCGGATCACCAGCTCGATGCGCTCCTCAGCGTAGCCTCGCGCCCGCAGGGTGATCACCACCCGGTCGCCGGCGCGATAGAGGCGACCGTCGAGCACGACGAGCAGGCGGGGCAGCCGGCGAGCGGTCGCCGACAGGGCCGGGTGCGGACAGCCCCTGCCGCGACAGATCACGTTCAGGGTCACGCTTCGCGGGTGGCGACCGACCTTCAGGCGCACGAGCTGCGTGCGCCCGCGGTCCCACGACCAGCGCAGGGCGAGCTTGACCCGCAGGCGGCGGCGTCGCCCGCGCGGCGCGGGCGGTGGTGTCTGCGTGGTGGTGCCCGTACCCGTGGTCGGCGTGCTGGGGATGGGGAAGGGGGCGAGGGTCGCGTCGTTGACGGCGATGGCCGCCGGGTTGGCGCCCGACGGTACGCGCTCGCCGTCCTGCACGTCCCAGTAGGACTGCGACGGGACACCGCGAAGAATCGTCCCGTTGGCCGGCTCGGGATGGGCCCTGACGTAGTCGCCGAAACCGCCGGCGTCGAGGTTCACCACGCCCAGGCAGCCACCCAGCGGGGCGCAAGCGGTCAAGGGGAGGAGCGCGCCGCCCGCCACGCGCGCGATCAGGCCTGCGTAGCTGCCATTGGCGAGGCGCACGAAGGAGCCGTTGGCCGGAATCGGATGCGCGGCCATGTATGCGGCCGCGCCGCCGGCGTCGAGTCCCACCGCCTCCCTGCAGCCCGGGAGCGGAGCGCAGCTGTCGACGTGGATCACCGCGCCCCCGACCAGTGTTCCGACGTACCCGCTCGCGGGGCCGTCGTTGATGCGCACGAACGAGCCGTTGGCGGGAACCGGATGCGCCGCCATGTAGGCCGCCGCGCCACCCGCATCGAGGCCCACCACCCCGGCACAGCCGTTGACGGGAGCGCAGCTGTCGAGATGAATCACCGCACCGCCCACCACGGTCCCGATGAACCCCGTCGCCGCGCCGTCGTTGATGCGCACGAACGAGCCGTTGGCCGGAACGGGATGCGCCGCCATGTAGGCCGCCGCGCCACCGGCGTCCAGGCCCACCACGCCCTTGCAACCCCCGACCGGCGCGCAGCTATCGAGATGAATCACCGCCCCACCGACGAAGGTCCCGATGAAGCCCTCCGCGGGACCATTCTGGATGCGCACGAACGAGCCGTTGGCGGG
>DATCEM010000562.1:0-2731 GCA_036510175.1 Solirubrobacteraceae bacterium
GCGCGGCCACCGTTCCGTGCTGCTGCACGATCCATTTCAGCGTGTCCGTCCCTTTGAAATCGAGGCGCTTGATGTTCTGGCCCGTGGCTCCGCCCGAGTGCGGTCCCGCCGCCGTGGCTGCCGTGCCGGCGAACAGGGTCAGCGCTCCGAGCGCAGCGAGCGCGCGCACCGACCAGACGCCGAGGCGGTCGGTGCAGCGCGGACGGGAACCGGGCTCGAACGTCGCCCGCCAGGCGAGGGCCACCGCGAAGATGAGGATGACCATCGAGAGCAGGAAGTGGGACATCACGAATCCGGGCGCGAGGTGCTCGCGGACGGTGAAGCCCCCGAGCACGGCCTGCGCGACGACGCCGAGGGGGAGGGCCCAGGCGAGCCAGGCGAGGTCGCGCCGGAACGGGCGCCGGGTGAGAGCGAGCACGGCGACGGCGGCGACGGCGAGGCCGACGAGCCCCGATAGAGTCCGGTTACCGAACTCGATCAGCGCGTGCGTGGTCAGCGGGGGATAGACCTTGCCCGAGCACCTCGGCCAGGTCGGGCAGCCGAGCCCCGAGCCCGACAGGCGGACGGCCGCCCCGGTGAGGACGATCAGCGTCAGGGCGGCGAGCGCGATGTAGGTGACGCGGCGGAACTGGACGGGCGTGACGGCGAGGCGGCGGCGCATCGGCCAGGCAATGATGCCGGATGCGCGAGTCCGAGGCGCCGTGAAGGGCCTCAGCCCGAGTACTAGAAGGGCAGCGAGTCGGCGATCTCCGCCAGCGACGGCGCGCTCGTGTCCCGTGCGGAGGCGATGAGCTCGAGGGCTTGGGGCCACTCGATGGCGACCTCGGGATCGCGATAGGCGAACCCGCGCTCGAGCTCGGGGTCGTAGTAGGCCGAGGTCTTGTAGACGACGTCGGCCTCCTCGCTGAGCACGCAGAAGCCGTGGGCGAACCCGTCGGGACAGTAGAGCTGGTGGTGGTTCTCGTCGCTGAGCTCGAACCCCTCCCACACGCCGAAGCTCGGCGAGCCGCGCCGGAGGTCGACGAGCACGTCGAGGATCGCGCCGTGGGCGCAGCGCACGAGCTTCGCCATCCCCGGCTGGAAGTGCATCCCGCGCACGATCCCGCGTCGCGAGCGGGAGTGGTTGTCCTGGACGAAGTCGTCGCCGATGCCCAGCTCGGCGAACGCGCTGCGGCGGTAGGTCTCCTGGAAGAAGCCGCGGTGATCGCCGTGGACGGCCGCCTCGACGAGGACGGGCCCGGATAGGCGGGTGGGGAGGGCCCGCATCAGCGCTCACCGCGCGATCGCTGGGCCAGGAGCTTCAGGTCGGCGTCGACCATCATCCGGATCAGCTCCTCGAAGCTCACCTGGGGCTCCCAGCCGAGCTTGTCCCTCGCCTTGCTCGCGTCGCCGATGAGATGCTCGACCTCGGCCGGGCGCAGAAAGGAGGGGTCGATCACCACGTGGTCGTCGATCGAGACCCCCGCGTGCTCGAACGCGACCTCCACGCAGTAACGGACCGAGTGAGCGACGCCGGTGGCGATCACATAATCGTCCGGGTCCTCCTGCTGGAGCATCAGCCACATCGCGCGCACGTAATCCCCGGCGAACCCCCAGTCGCGCTCCGCGTCGAGATTCCCGAGCCGCAGCTCCTTCGCCAGCCCGAGCTTGATCGCCGCCGCGTGCCAGGTGATCTTGCGGGTGACGAACTCGAGCCCGCGACGCTGTGATTCGTGGTTAAACAAGATCCCGCTACTCGCATGCAGCCCATAGCTCTCGCGGTAGTTGACCGTGATGTGGTGCCCGTAGACCTTGGCGACCCCGTAGGGGGAGCGCGGGTAGAACGGCGTCCTCTCGGTCTGGGGGACCTCGAGGACCTTGCCGAACATCTCGCTCGAGGACGCCTGGTAGAAGCGCGCCTCGGGTGAGGCCTCGCGCATCGCCTCGAGCATGCGCGTGACGCCGACGCCGGTGAACTCGGCGGTCAGCGTCGGCTGGATCCATGACACGGCCACGAACGACATCGCGGCGAGGTTGTAGATCTCGTGTGGCCTCGCGGCCCGCAGGGTGTCCACGAGCGAGCGGTGGTCCAGGAGATCGCCCTGGTGCAGGGTCAGCTGCTCGCGGACGTGCTCGATCCGGTCGAACTTCTCCGTCGAGGCGCGGCGCACCATCCCGTGGACCTCGTATCCCTCCTCCAGGAGGAACTCCGCTAGGTAGGAGCCGTCCTGGCCGGTGACGCCGGTGATCAGCGCGCGACGAGCGCTCATCGCGTCGCGGCGCTCAGTCTCGCTGTCGAAGTCTCGCGGCCCATGCCAAGGCCCATAAGCTATCGACCGGGCCCCACCGACGGACTGGCGCCGCCGGTCCCGGGGCGGCGCACCGAGCGCCGGCCACGGGCGCCCACCCGCTCCGGGCGACGCCTCGGGCGCCTAATCGTCACCATTCCCTAACAATGAGCGACGACCGCCGCGAGCAGCCCGAGCCCAGCAAAGCGGCCGCCACCCGGGCCGTCGACGGCGCGCGCAAGGGCCCGCTCTTTAACGTCCGGCGCCGCATCTACCTGACCTATAAGTACCACGGGATGTGGGCGCTCGTCTACCGGGCCTTGACCTTTCCCCTGCGCTTCACGCCGCTCAAGCGCTACCTGCGTATCGGTCCCAAAGCGCGTGCCGAGAAGGCGCAGGCGCTGCGCTGGTACCGCGAGCGCGGTCGCCCGGTGACCATCGTCATCCCCAGTTACCGCGACGCC
>DATCEM010000563.1:0-18619 GCA_036510175.1 Solirubrobacteraceae bacterium
ACGGGTCCCAGGGCGTAGCCGGCCTCGACGAGCTGGGCGGCGTTCGGAGCGAGCGTCGTGGGGTTACAGGAGACGTAGACAATCCTCCGCGGAGAGGCCTCGATGATCCGGCGCACGACCTTCTGCGAGAGGCCGGCGCGGGGCGGATCGACTACGAGGACGTCGGGCCGTCCGGCCCGGGCGACGAGCTCGCGCAGCGCCAGGCGAACGTCGCCCGCGAAGAAGTGCACCCCGTCGATCTCGTTCAGCTTGGCGTTGGCGATGGCGTCGGCGACCGCCGCGGGCACGACTTCGAGTCCCCACAGCTCGGCGGCGCGCGGCGCCATGAGCAGCCCGATCGTCCCGATCCCGCAGAACAGGTCGTACACCCGCTCGAAGCCCGTGAGCTGGGCGCGGCCCACGGCGATGCCGTACAGGAGCTCGGCCATCTCGGTGTTCGTCTGGAAGAACGCCTCCGGCGAGATGCGCACCCGGATCCCGCCGATCTCCTCGTCGAGGTAGTCGGCGCCGGCCACGAGCTGCGTTTCGCCGCCGGCCGTCGTTTCGCCGGGGCTCCCGCTCTGGGTCCACATCACCCCGTCGCAGTCCGCCGCGGTGGCGAGCCCGGCGGCGTCGAGCGCTCCCGGTCCGGTCACCAGGCGAACCTGAAGCTGGCCGGTGCGACGACCTTCGCGGACCACCAGGTTGCGCAGCATGCCCTCACCGGTGCGGCGATCGTAGGGGGCGAGCCCCTGCGACCGGCACCACTGGACGATGCGCTCGCGCGCGGCGTTCGCCACCTCGGAGGCGAGCAGGCAGTCCGACACCTCGACGATCTCGTCCCAGCGGCCCGGGGCATGAAAACCGCAGATAAGCTGGCCGGAGTCGCCGGATCCGAATGAGTACTCGAGCTTATTGCGGTAGCGCCAGGTCTCCGAGGCGGCGATGATCGGCTCGACGTCGACGGCCGGGAAACCACCCAGACGGGTCAGCGCCTCGCTTACTTGAGCCTGCTTGACCTCGAGCTGGCGCTCGTAACGCAGGACCTGCCACGGCGCGCCGGGATGCTCGGCCGGCGCGGCGATGCGGTCAGGACCGGGCTCGAGGATCTCCGTGGCCCGGGCTTCCGCGTAGGCGCGCTTGGATTTCCCCACCTGCGCCCGCACCCGATCGCCGGGCACGGCCCCCTGGACGAAGACGACGTAGCCGTCCAGGCGCGCGACTCCGGCTCCGCCGTAGGCGAGCGAGTCGATCGTCAGCTCGAGCTCGGCGCCACGCGCGGGGCGGGGGGTTGGGTTCGCCGCGGTGCTCACCCGGACTAGGATGGCAGGCGCATGGACCTGGAGGCCTACCGGGAACGGGCGGTGGAGTTCGTCTCCGAGCTCACTGCGGAGTTCTACCGGCACTACGCGGGCCTCAAGGACGAGTTCGAGATCGAGGCGATCTACACCAAGCACAGCGCCCTGTTCACGCGAGCGGCCGTCGAGGAGCTGCGCGAGGAGGCCGCGGTGCCCTCGCCCGGCACCGATGAGCGGCGCCGGCGGCGGATGCTCCTCGACTTCGCCGTCGAGGGCCACCTCGGACAGGCCACGAAGTCGCTCGACGCCGAGCTTGCGCGCCGCGAGGCCGTGCTCTCGATCGAGCTCGACGGAGAGCGCATCGGATTCCGCGAGTCGGCGGTGGCGCAGGCCAACGAACCGGACGGCGATCGGCGGGCGGTGATCGAGGAGGCCAGGCTGGCCCTCACCGAGGACGAGCTGAACCCGCTTCACCGCGAGGTGCTCGAGCGTCATCACCTGCTCGCCCAGGAGCTCGGATACCCCAGCTACCGCGACATGTGCGCGGCACTCCAGGGGGTCGACTTCGACGCGCTGCACCGCCAGACCGAGGCCTTCGGGGCGGCCACCGAGGCAAGTTACGCCCCCGTGCTCGAGCCCGAGCTCCAGCGGACGCTGGGGATCGGCCTGGACACGCTGCGCCGGTCGGACCTTCCGCGCTTCTTTCGCGCCGCCGAGACGGACGCGAGCTTTCCCGCCGAGCGCCTGACCCAGAGCTTCCTCGACACCGCGCGCGGCCTCGGGATCGACGTCACCGCCCAGTCGGGCGTGATCCTCGACACCGAGCGGCGCCCGAAGAAGTCTCCCCGCGCGTTCTGCGCGCCCGTACGCGCGCCGGGCGAGGTGTACCTGGTGATCGCGCCTGTGGGCGGTCGGGACGACTTCGCCGCGCTGTTCCACGAAGGGGGCCACACCGAGCACTTCGCCAATGTCGATCCAGCGCTCCCGTTCGAGTTCCGCCTGCTCGGCGATAACGCGATCACCGAGGCGTACGCCTTCCTCTTCGAGCACCTGATCGAGGATCCTGAATGGCTGCGACGCCGGCTCGGCGTCGACGACGACGGCGCCCTCGCCTCCTACGCGCGGGCGAATCGCCTCGTCTACCTGCGCCGCTACGTTGCCAAGTTTGCCTACGAGCTTGAGCTCCACGGTTCGGGGGAGGACGGCATCGACGCTCTGGCCGATCGCTACGCCGAGCTCCTGAGCTCCGCCCTGCGCGTGGAGTGGCCGCGCCAGTCGTTCCTCTCCGACGTCGATCCCGGCTTCTACTGCGTCGCCTACCTGCGGGCCTGGGCGCTCGAGACCCACCTGCGCGCCCACCTGCGCCGGCAGTTCGGTCCTGTGTGGTTCGAGGACCCCGCGGCGGGCGACACGCTGCGCGCCCTGTGGCATGACGGCCAGCGCCGGACTCCGGAGGAACTGCTGCGCGAGCTCACCGGAGGGCGGCTCGACTTCGCCGTTCTCCAGGATGAGGTGAGACTCAATTAGGAGGCGATGATGTCCGCCCCCGCGCCCGCCGAGGTCCTCGACCTGCTATAGCCTGTAGTCCGGGCGTCAACGAAAGGCTCTACCCATGACCCGAGCCTGTTGCCCAAGCTGCCGGCTCCGTTTCACACGTGCGGCGGCAGCACACTTCACGACCTGCCCCGAATGCGGGGAACCCGTGCGAACAGATCTCACGGCGCGCGACGCGCTGGGATACCGGCTACACGACGTAGGCGATGCTCCGCAGGAGCACCCGATTGCCATCGAGGTGGCCTTGCCGGATCCGGACCAGCCCACGCAGCGCTGACCACGACGAACCAAGGAGAGCCCCATGGCAGCCAAGGCCAAGGCCAAGAGCAAGGTGACCGTGTCGGTGCAGCCGGCCAATCACCGACCCACCACGGCCGAACGGCGCGCCGCGCAGGTGGAGATGATCGCGGGTAAGCAGGCCGAGCTCAAGCGCGAAGCCGCCGAGCGCCGCGCCAAGCGAGCCCTTCTCGATGCGCAGGGCACGGAGCCCGTGGCCTGATCAGACGGGCCTCCGAGCGCCGGTCGTGACCGGCGGCCAGCAGCTACTTGAACTTCGAGATGTCGATCGCGTTCGCCGGAGGCTTCAGCGAGACAGGCGCGTTGAAGGAGCCCAGGACGATGCGGCCACCCGCCGTGCCGCCCTTGAGGATCTCGATCGGGTAGGGCTTGCCCGTGGTCTCCACATAGAGGGTGCCGCCCTGCGTCGTGTCGCGCACGCCCACGACGCTCTGGCCGTCGACGGTGGTCGCTCCCGTTTTCGTGAGGTTGCCGTGGGTCGAGAGCACCGTGCCCAGCAGCGCGTGGAGGTTGCTGAGCTGAGCCAGGGAGGCGAATTGGCCGCTCGCCGGGGCCTTCAGCCACTTCCCGTCGAAGACCTGCGCGGCCGCTGCCCCGCCGAAATGCTTCCAGAAGGCCGGGCTGCCGTTGATGTACACCTCGTTGCCGACAACCTCGATCTTGAAGCCCAGCCCGCCCTCGGACATCTGACCGCGGCCGCCCTTGCCCGAGACCAGGTCGAGGTTCAGGGTGATGGGCGAGGTTCCGCTGGTCACGCTGCCGGAGATGTGAGCGGACTTGGCGGCGTCGACCGCCCCCAGCGCCGCGGTGACGATCTGGTCCGGCGTCTTCGAGGCCACGCCGTTACCCGATGATCCGCCGCACGCGGAGACCGCGCACGCGGCGAGAAGAGAGCACGCCGCCCACGCGGCAAACCGGCTACGCATACGCGCGCAGACTAACCTAATCGCGCCGGATGGCGTCGCCACCCGGCGGGCAGCTACAGCGCCTTCTCGATCGCCTCGAGCACCGTCTTGCGGTTGGCGTGGCGACGCTCGTAGTCGCGCACCTTGCGCAGCTCGGGCGGGGTCAGGCCCGCGAGACGGTCGCGGACCTGGCCGGCGGTCAAGTCGTCGTAGCCGAGAATGGGAAAGGCGGGACCGACGCCGACGGTTCGCCGGGCGCGGTCTGCCGTGCGGACGAGGCGATCGACGGGATCGGTGCGCCGCGCCCTCTTCGTCGCCGACTCGAGCTGGTCGCGTCCCCGGTCGAGCAGCTGCTCGAACTCACTCAGGATGTCATCGGTCTGCTCACGTCCGCGCCGGACGAGCTCGGCGACGAGCTCGTTGGCGTCGTCGCGCGTGACCCGGCCGCGCAGAGCGAAGTCGTCGAGCGTGTCCTGAATCCGATCGCGCGTGAGCACGACGACGTCGAGGGGGCGCGTGACGCCGCCGGCGATCTGCTCGCCGACGCCGGCCGGCGCCTGCTTCGGAGGGCCCGTGCTCGTCCGCGGCGCCCTCTTCGTCGGCGACGCCTTGGCGCTCGAGCCCTGCCGCTGCGAGCTGCCGGAACTGACCTTGGACTTCGGGGCTGGCATCCTCTCCTCCCAGTTGGGGCGAGCCTACTGGACCGCAGTCGGTTCTGCCCGCTATGCGCGGGGGCTACACGCGCAGGAGGAACTCGAGCAGCGCCTTCTGCGCATGCCGGCGATTCTCCACCTGGTCCCAGATCCGCTGCCGCTCGCCGTAGAGCACCTCGGCGGTGATCTCCTCCCCGGCGTGGGCGGGCAGGCAGTGCAGCGCGATGGCGCGGGCCGCCGCGCGGTCGAGCAGAGCATCGTCGATCCGGTACGGGGCGAGCGCCGTGCGGCGCGCTTCGAGGGTCGGAGCCGCTGCCGCGCCCGGCAGTTCGGCGCCAGCCGAACTTCCAATGCGCAGCACGGAATCCGCGCTGGCGGATTCCACGGATTCCCCAACGCCCATGCTCACCCAGACGTCGGTGTACACGGCGTCGGCGCCCGCCACGGCCTCCGCGGGGTCGGTGAAGAGCTCGGCCCCCGCCACGGGCTCGATCTCGAAGCCGGGTGGGGAGCCGATCCGCACCCTGACGCCGGCCCGTGCTCCGAGGATGGCCAGCGACCGCGCGACGTTGTTCCCGTCGCCGACGTAGGCGATCGTCAATCCCTGGAGCCGGCCGAACGCCTCGCCCAGGGTGAGCAGGTCGGCCAGGGCCTGGCACGGGTGATGGCCGACCGTGAGCATGTTGATCACCGGGACCGTGGCGTACTGCGCGAACTCCTCGAGGAGCGCGTCGGGCCCGGTCCTGATCCCGATCGCCGCGACGTGTCGCGAGAGCACGAGCGCGGTGTCGCGGACCGTCTCGCCACGGCTGAGCTGGAGCTCGTCGGTGCGCAGGACCACCGGGTGGCCGCCGAGCTCGACGATGCCCACCTCGAAGGAGACGCGCGTTCGCGTCGAGGGCTTCTGGAAGATCAGGGCCACCGTGCGGCGCGCGAGCACGTCCGAGCTGTACGGAGCCGCCTTGAGCTCGCTCGCGCGCTCGAGCAACGCGTGCAGCTCATCGGGGCTCAGCTCCTCTCCGGTGATGAAGTGGCGAGGCAAGCGCGAGAGTGTACGTTGACGCGGGTGACCCTTGTAGTGGTTACGTGGAACCTTTACCACGGTCGCGGGCTCCCACCTGCGGGGCGTGACCTACTGCCCGATTTCGCCGCCGTGCTGGCGCGGTGGGATTGGAATCTGGCGCTCCTGCAGGAGGTGCCGCCCTGGTGGCCCCCCGAGCTCGCGCGCGTGGCCGGGGCGGAGCACCGGCTCGTGCTCACCTCGCGCAATCAGCTCCTCCCGGTGCGCCGCGCCCTCGCCACACGCTGGCCCGATCTCATGCGCTCGGGAGGCGGCGGCGCCAACGCCATTCTCGCGCGGGGCCCGAGGATCACCGAGCACCTCCGCCTGTGCCTGTGCCGGCTCCCCGAGCAGCGGTGGCTCCACGCGGTACGGCTCGAGAACGGGATCTGGGCGGGGAACCTGCACGCCACCGCACATCGCCCGAGCCGGGCGGCGGACGAGGACGCCCGCGCGGCGGCGGCGATCCTCGACTGGTCGGCCGGGAGCCCGGCGCTCCTGGGAGGCGACTTCAATCTCCGCCACCTCGAGCTCGCGGGCCTGCGTCACGCGGGCGGCCACGACGTCGATCACATCTTCGCGAGCGGGCTGGCGCCTTTGGGCGGCGCGCGGACCCTCGAGCACGGGTCGCTCTCCGATCACGCGCCGGTGGCGGTGGAGCTGGCTATTCTCCCCCGGTGATGCGTCCCGGCCCGCGCAGTCCGAACCCCCGCAGCATGAGAAGCGCCTTCTCCCCGAGCGTCCCGTGGCCGGGGAGGACCCCGAGCTGGGTGGCGGCCTCGTAGAGGTCGAAGAAGGCGCGTGCGCGGAGGACGACCTCGTCGCGCACCTCGGCGTAGACGACGCAGTGGACGACGAGAAAGCGATTGGTCGGCGGGAGGCCCTCGAGCGCGGCGCGGTGCGTGCCCAGGAGCTTGCATGGGGCGGCGAAGAAGCGCTCGTTGGACAGGCGCTCACCGGTGCGTTCGACGCGCGCGTCGGGGAAGGCCGTCCACAGCCGCTCGGCGTGCGCGACGAGCGCTTCGACGTCCTCGAGGGGCTCGGCGGTGGTGGGATCCTCGTAGTGCACCTGGAGCGAGCAGACGGGCTCGAAGGCGGCCGGATCCCGGCTCGACCAGGCGGCCTCCCAGCGGTCGATGAGCGGGTCGAAGGTCATTCGGCGCCCACCGCGCCCGGACCCGGGACCCCCAGCTGCGCCACGCCGGCGTCCGTCGTCGACGCCTGGGCGTAGCGCCGGCGGGGGATCCGGCCGGCAGCGCGGGCCAGGCGGCCGGCCTCGACGGCGGTGGCGATCGCGCGGGCCATGGCGACCGGATCGTGGGCGCGCGAGATCGCGCTGGCGCAGAGCACACCGTTGCAGCCGAGCTCCATCGCGAGCGCGGCGTCCGAGGCCGTCCCCACGCCCGCGTCGAGGATCACCGGGACGCCGGCACGCTCGACGATGATCGAGAGGTTGTAGGGGTTGCAGATCCCCATCCCGCTTCCGATCGGAGACCCGAGCGGCATCACCGCCGCGCAGCCGACGTCCTCGAGCCGACGCGCGAGCACGGGATCGTCGGTCGTATAGGGAAGGACGACGAAGCCATCGTCGACCAGCGCCTCAGCGGCTTCGAGGAGCTCGGGCGCATCCGGGAGCAGGGTGCGATCGTCGCCGATCACCTCGAGCTTGATCCAGTCGGTCTCGAATGCCTCCCGGGCGAGCTTGGCCGTGGTCACCGCGTCGCGGGCGGTGAAGCAACCGGCGGTATTAGGGAGCACGTCGACGCCGGCCGCGTCGAGGACGTCGAGGATTCCCCCTTTCGCGTTCGGGTCCACACGCCGCAGGGCGACGGTGCAGAGCTCGGCCTCCGTGGCCCGCAGAGCGGCTTCGAGGACGTCGTGATTAGTGAAGCCTCCGGTGCCGAGGATCAGGCGCGAGCGCAGCGCACGACCGGCGATGACGAGCTCGTCGTCCACGGACCTCATCCTCCCTGAATCGCCGAGAGGACCTCGACGCGGTCGCCGTCGCGCAGTGCCGTGCTAACCCATTCGCCGCGCGGGATGACCTCTCCCTGCACGGCGACGGCGACGCCGCGGGCCACGCTCGGCACCTCGAGCTGCGAGAGCACTCGGGCGACGGTGGCGCCCTCGGGAAGCTCGGTGGCCGCGCCGTTGACGGCGACGATCATCGTGCGTGGACCTCGACCGGGGCGAAACGGGTCGGCGTTACCGAGGCCGCCTGGGCCGAGGGCGGCTCGCCGAGTAGGGCGCAGACGACGAGCTCGGCGGTCAGCGGAGCGAGGAGGACCCCGCTGCGGTGATGGCCCGTGGCCCAGTGAAGCCCGGGGACGGCGCCCGGCCCGATGGCGGGAATGCCGTCGGGTGTGGCGGGACGCAGCCCGGCCGAGCATTCGTCGAGGACGAGCTCGGAGAAGCCGGGGACGAGCTCGATGACCTCACGGAGCAGCTCGAACACCGCCCCCGAGGTCACCGTCACGTCGAAGCCGCGCTCCTCGGTCGTGGCACCGAGAACGTAGCGTCCGTCGCCGCGGGGCACGACATAGGCGCTCCCGAGCCGGAGGACGTGCTCGAGGAGCCCGGGACCCGCGGGATCGTGGAGACGCAGGATCTGCCCCTTGACCGGGCGGATCGGCACGCGGGCGGCCGACGGCAGGCCCTCGAGCTGACCGGACCACGGACCAGCGGCGACGACTATCTGCCCCGCGGGGACGCGCTCGCCGCCGCGCAGAGCGACCCCGGCCACCCGGCCCCCGTCGAGCACGATCTCGTCCACCTCGATCCCTGCGCGCAGGACACCGCCGGCGCGCTCCACCGCCTGGGCGAGGGCGGCGGTGAGCCGTCGGGGATCGATGGCGTGGTCATTCGGGACCTCGAGCGCGAGCCTGAGCGCCGGCGCGAGCGCCGGTTCGATGCGCCGCGCAGCGCTCGGCCGCAGGCGGCGGACCTCGAGACCGAGGCCGCTGCGCATCTCGAAGTCGCGCTCGAGCGCCTCGGCCTCATCACCGTCGCGCGCCACGGCGAGGGTGCCGCAGCTCAGGTAGCCGGGATCCCGGCCCGAGGCCGCGGCGAGCTCGGCGGCGAACGCCGCGTAACTCGAGGCGCCGCGCAGGCCGAGCGCGAGGAGGCCGAGCTCGGTGGGGGTCGACTCGCTGATCGGCGCGAGCATCCCGGCCGCGACGTGGGACGTTGCCCCGCCGGGCTTACCGCGCTCGAGCACGGTGACGGGCAGTCCCGCCTGGGCGGCTCGCCAGGCGACCGCGAGGCCGATCACGCCACCGCCGATCACGACGACGTCGGGCGATGCTCCATTGTGGTCGTGCAATGCGCTTCCTCCCTGCGCGGGCATTACCCCGATCAGGTTCAGACGGTCGGCGGCTCTGTACTCCGCCCTCTCAGCCCAACGGTTGAGCTCCCGTTGAGGCCAATGGTAGCGCCCCGGGCATGGCAGACTCAGGTGCGTGACCGACCGCCGTGAGCGCCTGCGCGCCGCCCGCCTCTACCTCGTCTGCGACGCGCGCCCCGACGCCTTCCTCGACCAGGCGCTCTCGGGCGGCGTCGACATCGTGCAGCTGCGGATCAAGCGAGCGGCCGACGAGGAGATCGTCCGCGCGGCGGAGGTCTTCGTCCGCCGTTGCGCGGAGCACGGCGCACTGTTCATCCTCAACGACCGTCCCGACCTGGCGGCCGCGGTGGGGGCCGACGGCGTCCACGTCGGCCAGGACGATGCGTCGGTGGCCGCGGCGCGAGCGCTCATCGGCCCCGACCGTCTCCTCGGACTGTCCACCCATACGCCGGAGCAAGTGGACGCTGCCACCGGCGTCGACTACATCGGCGTCGGCCCGGTGCACGCAACGCCGACCAAGCCCGGGCGCCCGGCCGTCGGCCTCGAGCTCATAAGCCACGCCGCCGCCCACGCTCGCGTCCCCTTCTTTGCCATCGGCGGGATCGACGTGGAGAACGCGGCCGAGGTGAGAGCGGCCGGAGGGCGCCGCATCGCCGTCGTCCGAGCCCTCACCGAGGCGCAGGACCCGGCGCGCGCAGCGCGCGCGCTGCGCGCGGCCATCGTCGAGACCGACCCGGCGCGAGGCGAGGCTGGCGTTGGCGCAGCGTAGCCGTAAACGCGGGCGCCGCGAGAAGGGCCCTTACGCCGCGGGCGCGCGGGCCGGCGCGGCGCGCGAGCCCGCCACCCAGCGCGAGCCCGCCACCGCCGCGCGCGAGCCCGCCACCGCGCGCGAGCCCGCCGCCGCCACGCCGCCCCGGGGCCGCTCGGAGGCGCGCAACGAGGAGGCGCGGGCGGCGCTGACGCCGTACGCCGAGGGCGAGCGGCCATGGCCGATAACGGTGAGCGCGATCCTCGCGACGGGGTTCGGCGGCTACAACCTGGTGTCGTTCCTGCTCGGGACGAAGCTGCACCTCGACGGGCAGAAGCCGGGAACCGCGGGGGTCCTCCTCTTCGCCCTGGTGATGTTCACCTGCGCCGGCGGGATGTTGCGCATGCGCTACTGGGCGGTGCTCGGATTCCAGGCGCTCCTCGTCCTCGTCCTGCTCACCTTCGCCGTCCTCCTGATCAAGGTCTCGAACCTCGCCGGGCTCGCCGTCTGCCTCGTCGGGCTCTCGGTCGGCGGTGTCCTGTTCTATAAGCTCGTGAAGGCCATGGGACGCATGCAAGTCCCGGTGAGAGAGCGACGCTGATCGCTACGCTGGCACGCGATGCCCGATAACACTTACGACTGCGTGGTCATCGGCTCGGGGCCCGGAGGCTACGTCGCCGCGATCCGCGCGGCCCAGCTCGGGATGAAGACCGCCGTGATCGAGAAGGACCGCGTCGGCGGCCGCTGCCTGAACTACGCGTGCATCCCCGCCAAGGCCGTTCTGCGCTGCGCCGACATCCTCTCGGAGGTTCGCGAAGCCGGGGACTACGGGATCAAGGTGGGTACGCCCGAGATCGACTACGCCACCGTGAGCGCGCGCCGAGAGAAGGTGGTCTCGACGCTCACCGGTGGCGTCGCGGGCCTGCTCAAGAAGAACCAAATCGAGCTGATCGAGGGTGAGGGCATGCTGGCCGGGGCCGGTCGCGTCGCCGTGGGCGATACCGAGATAGCGGCGAAGACGATCGTCCTGGCGACCGGTTCGGTCAAGCGGCCGATCCCCGGGGCCCAGTTCGGCGGCCGGGTGATCGGCACCGAGGAGGCGTGGGCCCTGGCCGAGCTGCCGCGCTCGCTCGCCGTCGTCGGCGCCGGCGCCTCGGGGAGCGAGATCGCCTCCGCCTACGCCCGGCTGGGCACCGCGGTCCTCCTCTTCGAAGCGCTCGACCGGGTGCTGCCGACCGAGGATGCGGACATCTCGAAGCTGGCCGAGCGGGGGCTGAAGAAGCAGGGAATCACGGTCCACACCTCGATGCCGGTCCAGGACATCGAGACGACCGAGGAGAGCGTCAGGTTCACCTTCGGCGCCGGGGAAGGCGATGCGGAGTGGCTGGTGATCGCTGCCGGCCGCGGGCCGGACGTCGAAGCGCTCGGGCTCGCCGGCGCCGGCGTCGCCCTCGACGAGCGCGGCTACGTCGTCGTCGACGGCGCGCTGCGGACGAGCCTCCCGGGCGTGTACGCGATCGGCGACATCGTGCGCGGTCCCGCCCTCGCCCACAAGGCATCCGACGAGGGCATCATCGCGGTCGAGGACGCCGCGGGCCTGGCCACGCACCCGATCGAGTACATCGACATTCCCCGAGCGACCTTCTGTACCCCGAATGTGGGGAGCTTCGGCCTGACCGAGGCGCAGGCACGCGAGCAGGGGTACGACGTCGTCGTGGGCAAGGTCCAGTACGGCGCCGTGGGGGCGGGCACCGTCTATGGCGACCGCACCGGGCTGGTCAAGATCGTCGGCGAGAAGCAGTACGGCGAGCTCCTCGGGGGGCACATCGTCGGGACCAGGGCGACCGAGCTGATCCAGGAGCTCGTCAACGCCCGTTCACTCGAAGGCGGCTATCCCGAGGTGGCGCGGATCATCCACGGCCACCCGACGCTGTCCGAGGCGATCATGGAAGCGGCCCGGGCAGCGGACGGTTGGCTGATCCACGGCTAGCCCAGGCGAAGCCCGCGATGCCGGCGGTGCCCGCGCAGCCCACCTTCTACTACGAGCTCTCCTCCCCGGCCTGCTACCTCGCGGCCGAGCGGATCATGGCCGAGCTGCCGGTGGCGCCCGAGTGGGAGCCGGTGCTGTGGGACCCCGTGCTCGCTCCCGATCACGCGCTGATCGAGAGCGCCGCCGCCGCGCTCGGCCTGCAACCCGTGCGCTGGCCCGCGCCATGGCCGCCGCAGGCGCGCACGGCGATGCTCGCGGCGACCTACGCGAAGCGGATCGGGCGGGCGGTCGCGTTCTCGCTGGCGGCGTTCCGGCAGGCCTTCGCAGGCGGGCGGGATCTCGGCGACGAGGACACCGTGCTCATCGCCGCCGCGGCGTGCGAAATGCACCCGGTGGCCGTGCTCAAGGGGATGGCGCTGCGCTCGGTCGCCGACGCGCTCGAGCAGGCGGGAGCTCGTGCCCGCGCGAGCGGGGTACGAACGCTGCCCGCAATCTCGGTCGGTGAGCGAGTGTTCGAGGGCGAGCGGGCGGTCGAGGAAGCCGCTGGGGCGCTGGCGAGATGAGGGCCAACCGCGCCTACCACCTGATCACCAGTCGCGGGGGCCTCGAGCCGGCCTTCCTCGCCGACGCCAACCGACTCGACCGAATCGAGGTCGTGTCGATTGACGATGGCGAGGTCGTCCTGTTCTGGGAATTGCCCCCCAAGGACGCCGCGAGGCTCCTGCGCGCGCTGCGCACTGACCTCGCACAACTCGGCGCCGGTGAGTTCATCGACGCCTGGGAGGGCTCGGACAGCCCACCGGGCTAGCCCGAGCGCCGTCCCGGCGGGCATGTCCGAGCTGGTTAGACGATGAAACCCGTGCCCTTGACCTTGAGGAGCACCTTCGCCGCGGTGTAGGGCGTATCGAAGGGGCCGTTGGGGGCGATCGAACCGCCCGACGGATTGTTGATCAGACCGATCACGCTGGCGTGCCGCGCCTCGATCGTCACGATCGAGAGGGCGGCCGCGACGACCTTGGGCGAGGTGATGTTCAGCGCCTGGCCGGAATAGGCGTGGACCCCGGTGTTCTCGAGGACAAACGCCGTGGCCATGAACTTGGCGGGATCGGTGTTCATTCCCTTGAAGTCGAACTTGGGCTTGGCGACGGCCTTGGACCCGAGCGCCTTCTTCAGATACGCGACGTGGGCGTTCTCGTCCTTGGTGACGACCTTCAAGAAGGCGGCCGTCTGAGCAGACAGGGACATGTTGGCCGCGGTCGCACCGTTGTAGAACGCTGCCTCGAGGTACTCGAGGGTGAGCGCGTAGTTGAGGATTCCGATATCGCCCTTGCCGAACTTGGCGGGCGGGCGACCGGAGGCGAAGGCCGCCGGGGCGAGAGCGCCGAGGATGGCACCACCGCTGACCATCGCGCCGGCACCGATGCCGGCCTTACGGAGGAATGCCATGCGGGTATCACCGGAGACGGCATCGGTCGCTTCGCCGATGGCACCGTCCACGTCAATTTGCTCGAGGTTGAGCTCGTAGTTCATCTTGCTTCTCCTAGGTCGTTAGATAGGTCGGAGACTTGGCACCCGGCCGCGCGACCAAGTTGCGTTCTGTATGTACGGCGCGTCGGGCGCTGTAGATCACCATCGCCCGCGAGCACGAGCGCAGCCGAGGCGACCTCGCGCGTACGATGAGCCTGCTCATGGAGTCCCCGACAGACACCGGCACGGCGATGGCCAAGGGCGCAGTGCGGATCGAGGAGCCGACGCGCGCGCAGCGCCTGATCGCCCGCCGGGCAGCCGAGTCGCGGGCCACCGTACCCCACCTCGAGCTCACGGCCATCGCCGACATGTCGGCGATGGCGACCGCGCGCCCGGCGCTGCGAAACCACGCCGCGGCGCCACCCAGCGCGTCATTGACCGCCGTCATCGTCAGGATCTGCGCCCTCGCCCTACGCGCACACCCCCTGGCTAACGGCGCGTACCGGGACGGCCACTTCGAGCTCCACGCGCGGGTGAACGTCGGCGTGGCGATGATGACCGACGACGCTTTCCTCGTTCCCACCGTGACCGACGCCGACACCAAGACCGCGCTGGTGATCGACGGAGAGCTCCGCGCGCTCGAGGCAAGCGTGCGGGCGGGGACGATCACCCCGCCCGAGCTCGCCGGCGCCACCTTCACGGTGTTCAACCTCGGGATGCTCGGGGTGTCCAGCTTCTCCCCTCCCATAATTCCTCCGCAGGCCGCGATCCTCGCCGTCGGGGCGGTGCGAGAAGTCCCGGTGGTGCGCGACGGGGATATCGTGGCGGGCCACGAGATGAGCCTTACGCTGGCGTGCGACCATCGGATCCTCTATGGCGCACAGGCGGCGGGGTTCCTGAACCAGATACGAGCTCTGCTCGAGCAACCGCAGGAGCTGCTGAGCTGATGACCAAGACACTCGATGAGAGCGCACAGCGAATCGCCGATCGGGGGCGCGAGGCCCTGCTCGAGCGGCTGCGCGGAGCGTTCGAGGAGGCGGCCGCGGCCCACGCGGACGTCCTCGAGCTCGACGCGGACATGCTCGAGCGGATGATCCACAGGGCCGTGGACCGGGCGGACGGGCTCCAGTGGCGCCGTGCGCTCGCGACCGTGGCGACCGAGGAGCTGGATATCGGCCTCGGGGAGGCGCTCGGCCACCCCGCCGTCGCCCGCGCCCAGGAGATCGTCGGCGCACCCTCCTACGAGGAGGGCCTCGCCGCGATCGCGCAGGGCAAGCCTCCGGCACCCGGGGAGAGCGCCCCCGAAGGAGCGGGCCCCGACGCCGGGTCCGAGAAAGCTGGCGGCGGCGCGGAAGCCGAGGCCGAGGCGACGGACCCGGCGCGCGACGAACCGCAGGCCATGGAGATCCGCGTCGGGGTGGTCCATCTCGAAGGGCTCCCCGAGGTGGAGGGCAAGGGCGATCTCAAGCTCCTCTTCGCCGAGGACCGTCTCGACGTCCTGCGCGCGAGCGATGAGCTCGTGCTCATGAGCTTCGCCTGGAGCGAGCTCCGGCGCCTCGAGGTCCAACCTGGGCGCGCGCGAATGCTCCGGCGGCGCGCGGCGCGAGTAGTCCTCACCGCGGGGCGCCGGCGCGGGAGCTTCGAGGCTCGGGGCGTCGATCCCGAGGAGCTCGGGCAGCGCCTTGGCCCCGCCCTGGCGAAGGTCGACGCCGAGGCATGAGGCTCGAACCGGCCGGCGGCGCCTGGACTCGTTACAAGCTCGACACGCTGCGCCGGATCGCCCAGTCGGGGCTCATCGGGCCGACGATGCCTGATCGCCTCCTCAAGGCCGCCGTCGCGCTGTGGCGCTTCGGTCCCACCCCGGCGGCGGCGTGCGTGGCCTCGGCGGCGCGTTACCCGAACGAGCTCGCGCTGATCGACGAGCGGGGGCCGCTCACCTACGGGGAGCTGCACGCGCGCACGAACGCCCTCGCGCACTCGTTGGCGGACCAGGGGGTGAACGAGTCCGACAATGTGGCGCTCCTGTGCCGCAACCACCGAGGCTTCGCCGAGGCGACGATCGCCTGCTCGAAGCTCGGCGCCAACGTCCTCTACCTCAACACCGGCTTCGCCGGACCCCAGATCGCCGAGGTCGTCGGGCGCGAGCACGCAGCCGCACTGATCTACGACGACGAGTTCGCTTCGATGATCGGCGACACCGGGCGCCGTGACCAGCGGTTCGTCGCATGGCGAGGTGACGTCGAGGAGGATCTTCCCGAGCCGACCCTGGAGGACCTGATCGCCGTCGGTGACCCGTCCGGCGTGGTAGCGCCGGCGACGCAGGGGCGTACGACGATTCTCACCTCCGGCACCACCGGGACGCCGAAGGGGGCGGACCGCGCCGTGTCGGGCCTCGACCCGATCGGCGCTCTCCTCTCGAAGATCCCCTTTCGGGCCCGCTCGGTGGTCATCGACGCGCCCCCGATGTTCCACGCCTGGGGCTTCGCCAACTTCCTCATCGCCCTGGCCATGTCCTCGACGCTCGTGCTCCGCCGCAGGTTCGACCCCCGGACCGCCTTCGAGGACATCGCCATGCACCAGCCCGATGCCCTCGTGCTCGTCCCGGTGATGCTCCAGCGCATGCTCGACCTCGACCCGCACGAGGTCGCGGGCTACGACACCTCCTCGCTGCGCGTGATCGCGCTATCGGGATCAGCGCTCCCGCCGCCGCTCGTCGAGCGAGGGCTCGACACCTTCGGCGACGTCCTCTACAACCTCTACGGCTCGACCGAGGTGGCATGGGCCACGATCGCCACCCCGGAGGATCTCGCGGCTGCCCCCGGGACCGCGGGCAAGCCGCCCCGGGGCACGAAGATCAAGCTCTACGATGACGACGAGACCGAGGTACCGGACGGCGAGCACGGACGCATCTTCGTCGGCAACGAAATGCTCTTCGAGGGCTACACCGGCGGCGGCTCGAAGGACATGATCGACGGCTTGATGGCCACCGGCGACGTCGGCCACTTCGACGAGAACGGGCGCCTGTTCATCGACGGCCGCAGCGACGACATGATCGTCTCGGGCGGGGAGAACATCTTCCCCGCCGAGATCGAGGACGCCATCGCCGAGTATCCGAACGTCGTCGAGGCGGCGGTGATCGGGATCGCCGATGCGGATTTTGGCCAGCGGCTGAAGGCGTTCGTGGTCGCTCGCGAGGGCACGAAGCTCTCCGAGGACGAGATCAAGGACCACGTCAGAAGGAATCTCGCGCGCTACAAGGTTCCCCGTGACGTCGAGCTTGTCGAGGAGCTGCCGCGCAACCCGACGGGTAAGGTGATCAAGCGCGAGCTCGAGGAGCGCGAGGAGGAGGACTAGAGTTCCGCCGTATGCGCCGCCTGTTCGGACCCATGTTCATCGTTGCGGGGATCCTGCACTTCGTCATCCCCGACAAATACGAGTCGATCGTCCCCGACTACTTCCCCGAGCAACGGGCGCTCGTGTACGCGAGCGGGGTCGCCGAGATCATCGGCGGCGTGGGGATGCTCAATCGGCGCACGCGGAGGCTCGCGAGCTGGCTGAACATCGCCACGCTGCTCGGAGTCAGCCCCGTGCACGTGGACATGGTGGTCCATTCCGAGGACTGGGAGGACAAGGTCCCGGGCGGGCGCGCCGGCCTGCTCGCCCGCATTCCCCTCCAGGGAGTACTCATCGCCTGGGCCTGGGCGGCGGGGCGCCGGCCGGTGTCGCTCCCGTAAGGACACTCACGGAGACCCGCGGTCGCGGTCTCCTGGCGCCCATGCACATCGATCCGTACATCGTCCTGGGCAGCGCGGTCATCGGGCTCCTGGTGGGCATGACCGGGGCAGGCGGGGGCGCCCTGATGACGCCGATGCTCATCCTCCTCTTCGGGGTGACGCCGTCGACGGCGATCTCGAGCGATCTCGTGGCCGCCGTCGTGATGCGCCCCTTCGGGGCCGCCATCCATCTGCGGGCCGGGACGGTGAACGTCCGCCTGGTGGGCTGGATGGTCCTCGGTTCGGTCCCCTGCGCCTTCCTCGGGGCCTACATCCTGCATCTCATGGGACACGCGACGATGGCCCAGCACAACATCGAGGTCGCCTTGGGCGCGGCGCTGCTCGTGGGGGCGGCGGCGATGGTCCTGCGCTTCGCCCTCGACCGGCGCGCCAAGCAGACCCGCACCGGGATCGTGCACGAGGTCGGCATCCGCCGCCTGCCGACGGTGGCGATCGGCATGATCGGCGGCGTCGTCGTCGGCATGACCTCGGTCGGCTCGGGCTCGCTGATGATCGTCCTCCTGCTCTTCCTCTACCCGACGATCGGCGCCAAGCAGCTCGTGGGCACCGATCTCACCCAGGCCGTCCCCCTGACCCTCGCCGCCGCCCTCGGCGCGCTCGCCTTCGGGCACGTCGAGTTCGCCGTCACGGGATCGCTGATCATCGGCAGCGTCCCCGCGGTCCTCGTCGGGTCACTGCTCTCCTCGAGCGTCCCCGATCGCTACATCCGCCCGGCGATCGCCTTCGTCATCTTCGCCTCTGGCCTGAAGTACGTCGGCATGGGGACGACGGCCCTCGGATGGGCGCTGTGCGCCGTGCTCTTGCTCGGCGCCGTGCTCTGGCTCGCGAGCGCCCGTCCTTGGCAGCAGCAGGTGACCGACGCAGCGCCAGACTGAGGCCTACCGCTTCGGCGTGAACAGGGATACCGCCCGTCAACCCAGCGCAGGCGAGAATGTCATGCATGACGCGATCGGCTTCGCTCGCCGAGTCCCTGCGCCCGGCGATCAAGAGCGAGCGGGTGCTGGCGGCGATTGCCGCGGTCCCCCGTGACCCGTTCGTCCCCGGCAACGCGCGTGACCGCGCGTACGAGAACGTCGCGCTGCCGATCGGGTGTGGACAGACGATCTCGCAGCCGGTCGTCGTCGCGCGCATGCTCGAGCTCCTCGAGCTCCAGGAGACCGATCGAGTGCTCGACGTGGGCACCGGTTCCGGGTACCACGCGGCCCTGCTCGCCCAGCTCGCCGATCAGGTGTGGACGATCGAGCGCCACGCCGAGCTGGGCACCGAGGCGGAGCGGGCGCTCGGCGGACTGGGAATCCGGAACGTCCACTTCGCGATCGGAGACGGGGCCGCCGGCCTGCCCGGGGACGCGCCCTTCGATGCGATCAACGTGGCGGCGGCGACGGGGGCGAGTGTCCCCGAGGCGCTCCTGGATCAGCTCGCCGTGGGCGGCCGGCTCGTCGCGCCCGTGGGCCTCGAGGGCCAGCACCTGACCCTGATCCGGCGCACCGAGCGCGGGTTCGAGGCGACGACGCTCGAGCCCGTGCGCTTC
>DATCEM010000564.1:0-2841 GCA_036510175.1 Solirubrobacteraceae bacterium
TGCGTCGCGCCTCGGATTCGATCGTCTTGTCGGTGGCGAGGGTGTTTTGCACACAAAACTTACGCGGTACGTGCCTTCCCCCGCTCCACCTCCACCACCACAGCCACGTCCTCATCCGCATGCCCTGCCGCCATCGCCGCCTCCCAGCGCTCGTCGACCGCCTGGAGCAGGGGCAGTGACATTCCCTGGGCGTCGGCGGCCGTCGCGGCCAGCTCGACGTCCTTATGCGCGTGCCGGAGCGCGAAGCCGGGCGAGAACTTGCGATCGATCATCGCGTTCGCCTTCATCGTTGCGTAGGGGGAGCCGAGGGGCAGGTCGGCGAGGGTCTCGATGTACACGTGAGGGTCGAGGCCCAGCGCTTCGGCGAAGGCCACGGTCTCCGCGGCTCCCTCGGTGATCACTGCGAGCCAGGCGTTGAGGACGAGCTTCAGCGCCGATCCCTGGCCGACCTCGTCGAGCCACACGGTCCGTCGGCCGATGGCGGAGAAGATCGGCTCGACGCGCGCGCGCAAAGCCGCGTCTCCCCCGCATGCCGCGAGAATCACGAGCTTTGCCTCGCGCGCGGCGTCGCTTCCCGACACCGGCGCGTCGACGAAGGCCACGTCGTGGTCGGCTGCCTGCGCTGCGAGACGCATCGTCCACTCGAGCCCGATCGTTCCCATCTGGATCCACACGGCGCCGCGCCCGAGCCCCTCGAAGGCGCCATCCACAGCCCGCGACGTCGCCGGACCGTCGGCGAGCATCGTCAGGAGCACGTCCGCTCCCGTCGCGGCGGCCGCCGGCGTCTCCGCGACGATCGCGCCCACTTCAGAAAGAGGCCGGGCCCGCTCGAGCGTCCGGTTCCACACCCGAACCGGGAACCCGGCCGCGAGCAGGTTGCGGGCGATCGGCGCTCCCATCCGGCCCGTCCCGAGCACGGCGATAGTGAGATCGTCAGCGCTCATGGCATTGCCTCCGGGCTCGGTCCCACGAACGCGAGCGTGTTCGCTCCGCTGAGGATCCGCTCGATCTCGGACATGTCCTCGTCGCTCAGTCGCACGTCGAGCGCGCCGATGCTGTCCTCGATGTGGCGCCGGCTCCGCGACCCAACGATCGCCACCTGCACGGCGGGATGCCGCAGCGCCCACGCCAGTGCGAGCCGGCTGACGCTGAAGCCGCGCTCCTCGGCGAACCGGCTCAGCTCGTCGACGAGGTCCAGGTAGTGGTCGAAGGTGTCGCCGGCGAACATCGGGCTGGCGCTCCGCCAGTCGTCCTGCGCAAGCGCAGCATCGCGCTTGATCGCTCCGGTGAGCAGCCCGTGGGCGAGCGCGCCGTAGACGAGCACGCCGATGTTGTGTTCGCGCGCGTAGGGAAGGAGATCGGCTTCTATCTCCCGCCTGAACATCGAATAGGGCGGCTGCACGGTCTCAACGGGAAGGGTCGTGGCGAACTCGCTGATCTGCTCGGGCCCGAAGTTGGAGACGCCGACGTGCCGGATCTTGCCCTCGTGCACGAGCTCGCCGAGCGCCGCGGCCGTCTCGGCGAACGGGGTGTCGCTGTCGGGCCAGTGGACCTGGTAGAGGTCGATGTAGTCGGTCCCGAGCGCCTCGAGGCTCTGCTCGACGCCGGCGCGGAGCCACTTGCGGCTCGAGTCGCGCACGAGCCCGCGGTCGTTATCGATCCGTAGTCCGCCCTTGGTCGCGATCACCAGCTCCTCACGGCGCGGTGAGCGCAGCTCGTCGCGCAGTGCGCTTCCGAGCAGCCGCTCCGATGCGCCGAAGCCGTAGGCCTGGGCGGTATCGAAGAAGTTGATGCCCTGCTCGCGTGCGAAGCGGATCGCATCGATCGCCTCGCTTGGGTCGAACTCTCCCCAGTCGCCGCCGAGCTGCCAGGTGCCGAAGGCGATCGGGGAGACCTTGAGACCGCTGAGGCCCAAAGTCACGGTGTTCATGAGCTTGCTCCTTGGTAGTGAATGTCAGTCGTGTTCAATCGGCGCCGGACACCGCCGAGCAGTGCGGGCGCCGCAGCGGCAAGCGCGAGCACGAGCACGGCCGCGAAGCCGATCAGGCTCACGCGAGCGCTGACGTATTGCGTTGCCAGGCCGAGGCCCACGATCGGGGCCGAGATGCCGAGATAGGAGGCGAGGAAGAATGCGGCGAGCACCTCCGCCCGAAGCTCCGGTGGTGCGATGTCGAGAACGGTGTCGATACCGCCCTTGATCAGCAGGCCGGCACCGGCGCCGGCCAAGGCACCTCCGGCGAGGAACGCGGCCAGGCTCGGCACCCATGTCGCCGCGGTCACGATCACCAGTCCAATCGGCAGCAGAGCGAGCCCGACGGCCGACAGGCGCCGCGCGTCGAGTCGCGAGAGGAGGGATTGCGCGAGCGCCCCGGAGGCGAAGACGAGGAAGGCGGCGAGGCCGGCCAGCGCATGTGACGGACGGTCCAGGGTGACGGCGAGGAAGCTCGGCGCCAGGGAGGTGAACAGGCCGAAGAGGGCGAAGGCGATCATCCCACCGACGGCCGCGGCGAGAAAGCGGCGCCGGCCGGCGGCCGGGACCGAGATGCGCCGCATCCGGTACGCCGGGCGGTCCTCGACGCCGGCGGTCTCGGGCGCGAGCACCGCGGCCGTGGCCAGCACGAGCGCGAGGACCCCGAACACCGCGTACGGGAGCACCAGTGGGTCGGGAAGGAACTGGGCCAGCGCCCCGGCGCACAACGGGCCGAAGCCGATGCCGCCGAGGTTCGCCGCGGTGGCGACGAGCTCGGCGCGCCGACCCGAGGTGTTCGAGCCGCGCGCCGCGTGAAGATCGGCGAGGTAGGCGGTCGCCGTCGCGGTCATCGCCCCGACGGAGAGGCCCGA
>DATCEM010000565.1:0-3176 GCA_036510175.1 Solirubrobacteraceae bacterium
AACCCCCCGGTAACACCTCCGTCATCATCGCCACAAACCGATCGGTCTATGCTCTCCCTGTGGCCTGCTCCGCTTCCACCGCCTGGCCCCGTTGACGGCGATCGGGGCGGACCAGCGGCTCGACGAGCTGTGCGTCAACACGATCCGCACGCTGTCGATGGACGCGGTCCAGAAGGCGAACTCTGGTCATCCCGGGACCCCGATGGCGCTGGCTCCGCTGGCCTACGTCCTCTATACGCGAGTGATGAAGCACAACCCGCGCGACCCTGCCTGGCCCGACCGCGACCGGTTCGTGCTCTCGTGTGGCCATGCTTCGATGCTCTTGTACTCGTCGCTCTTCCTCAGCGGCTACGAGATCGACCTTGACGACATCAAGAGCTTCCGCCAGCTTGGATCGAAGGCGGCCGGGCATCCCGAGTACGGCAGGGTGCCGGGTATCGAGGTGACCACCGGACCGCTCGGACAGGGGATCTCGCACGCGGTCGGGATGGCGCTGGCCGAGCGGATGCTGGCCGCGCGCTTTAACCGCCCAGACCACGAGATCGTCGACCACCACACCTTCGTCATCGCCTCCGACGGCGACATGGAGGAGGGGATCTCCAATGAGGCATCCTCGTTCGCGGGTCATCTCGGGCTCGGTCGCCTGATCGCGTTCTACGACCGCAACCACATCTCGATCGAAGGCGACACCGGGATCACCTACACCGACGACCCAGTGAAGCGCTTCGAGGCGCTCGGCTGGCACGTCCAGGACCTCGAGGAGGACATCGCGCTGGACTCCCTCGAGGGCGCCCTGCGCACCGCCATCGACGTGGAGGACAAGCCCTCGCTCATCGTCGTGCGCACCCACATCGGCTACGGCAGCCCGCACAAGCAGGACACCGCTGCCGCGCACGGCTCGGCGCTCGGCGAAGAAGAGATCAAGCTCACCAAGCAGGCCTACGGCTGGCCGAGCGAGGAGCCGTTCTACGTTCCGCCCGAGGCGCTCGAGCACTTTCGCCGCTGTATCGAAAAAGGCGCATCGGAGCAAGCGGCCTGGCAAGTGCGCGAGAGCAGCTACCGCGAGGCATACCCGGCGCTCGCCGAGGAGCTCGAGCGGCTCGTTCGCCGCGAGCTGCCGACCGGATGGGACGCCGAGGTCCCGACCTCCCACGCCGGCGGGACGATGACCGCCACGCGCAAGTCCGGGCACACCGTGCTTCAGTGGGCGGCGGCGAAGGTGCCCGAGCTCGTCGGTGGCTCAGCGGACCTCGCTCCGTCGACCCTGACACTCATCGATGGCGCGGACAGCGTCGACCACGGCGTCTACGGAGGACGCAACCTGCACTTCGGGATCCGCGAGCATGCCATGGGGGCCGTGGTCAACGGGCTCACGCTCCACTACTTGCGCGGCTACGGGTCGGGCTTCCTCATCTTCAGCGATTACATGCGCGGATCGATCCGGCTCGCCGCGCTCATGGGGCTGCCCTCGATCTTCGTCTTCACCCATGACTCGATCGGTCTCGGCGAGGACGGGCCGACCCATCAGCCGATCGAGCAGCTCGCGGGCCTGCGCGCAGTTCCCGGGCTCAGGGTTATCAGGCCCGCCGACCCCAACGAGACCGCGCTGGCGTGGAGCTACGCGATTGCCTCGCAAGACCACCCGACGGTGCTTGCGCTCTCGCGACAGGGGGTGCCGACGTGGAATCCGGAGGCCGTCCCGCGCGACGCGATCGAACGCGGCGCCTATGTCCTGCGGGACTCCTACCGCGGGCCGGATCCGCCGCAGCTCATCCTCATCGCCACCGGCACCGAGGTTGACATCTGCGCCCGCGCCGCCGATCTGCTCGAGGCAGAGGGGATCGCCACTCGGCTCGTGAGCATGCCCTGCGTCGAGAGCTTCGCCGCTCAGGGCGCCGAATACCGCGACACGGTGCTTCCCCCCGAATGTCGCGCGCGGGTATCCCTCGAAGCCGCGGCCACCTTCGGCTGGCATCGCTGGGTCGGAGACGCCGGTGAGGCGATCGGGATGGAGAGCTTCGGCGCGTCGGCGCCCGCCAGCGACCTGTACAAGCATTTCGGTTTCACGCCCGAGCGCGTGGCCGAGAGCGGGCGGGCCGCGGTGAAGCGGGCACGCGAGAACGGAGAGCACTGATGAGCACCACCGAAGCGCAGGTCAACCCCCGCCTGGCCGCGCTGGCCAAGGCGGGAACGAGCCCGTGGCTGGATCAGATCCGCCGCACACTGGTGGAAGGCGGCGAGCTCGCGCGGATGGTCAGGGAGGAATCGTTGCGCGGCGTGACCTCGAACCCGTCGATCTTCGAGAAGGCGATCCTCGGCTCGACAGACTACGACGAGGAGCTCGAGGCCGCCGCCCGGGAGGAGCTCGACGCGAGCACGATCTACGAGCGCCTGGCCATGCGCGATGTGCAGGCCGCCGCCGATGTCCTCGCTGACGTCCACGGCGCCACCCACCGCCACGACGGGTTCGTCTCCATGGAGGTCGCTCCCGAGCTCGCCCACGACGCCGAGGGCACGCTGACCATGGCGCGCGCCTACTGGGAGCGCCTGAACCGCCCCAACGTGATGATCAAGATCCCGGGCACACGCGAGGGCGCGGTCGCCATCGAGGAGGCCATCTACGAGGGCATCAACATCAACGTGACGCTGCTCTTCGCCGTGTCGGCGTATGAGCGCGTGGCCGAGGCCTACCTGCGCGGGCTCGAGCGGCGACTGGCCGAAGACAAGTCACTCGCCGTGAACTCGGTCGCGAGCTTCTTCGTCTCGCGGGTGGACACGGCAATCGATAAGCGACTCGCCGAGCTAGGCCACCCGGAGCTCTCGGGCAAGGCGGCGATCGCCAACGCCCGCGCCGCCTACAGAAGGTTCAAGGAGATCTTCTCCGGCCCGCGCTGGGAGGCCCTGCACGATGCCGGCGCCGCGGTCCAGCGACCCCTGTGGGCGTCGACCGGGGTCAAGAACCCCGCCTACCCGGACACGATGTACGTCGATGAGCTCGCCGGGCCCCACACGGTCAACACGATGCCCCTGGCGACGCTGCTCGCCGTCGCCGAGCGCGGGGACATCCATGGTCCCACGGTCGAGCATGATCCCACCGAGGACCTCGATGCACTGTCTAAGGCGGGAATCGATCTCGACGAGGTGACCGACGCCCTGCTCGTCGACGGGATCGAGCA
>DATCEM010000566.1:0-3237 GCA_036510175.1 Solirubrobacteraceae bacterium
CAGTCCGACAGCGGCCGCCTTCACCCGCGCCCGCTCGCGCCGCAACGCCAGCGCCCGCTCCACCGTCGAGCGCGCCCGCCGATCCTCCCAACGCTGCCGCGCCGCCTCTCGCTCGTGCTCCGAGGGCCGAAACCCCGCGTCGCAGCGCACGCACTCGCAATCGCGCCGGTGCATGATCCCATCGGCTTCCAGCTTGGGCAGATGCGCGAGCAGTGAAAGGTTGCGTCCCATGGCTTGACGGTACCTATACCCTTGTTCAGTATAAGGCCGATCCGGCTGACGACAAGAGGGATTGCCATTTTCCCGCGCCGTCGCGCTTGCGCTCCCCCACCCCTTCCATACACACTCTCGCCCTTCCCGCCGGACCCCATCGTCTAGCCCGGCCCAGGACAGTGGCCCTTCAAGCCACGAACGAGGGTTCGAATCCCTCTGGGGTCGCTCGTAACCTGCCGGCTGGGGGTTCCCGCCTCAGAACGTCATCGAGAGCCCGCCCAGGGCCAAGCGGCTGGTCGGGTCGTAACCAAGCTGGAGGCGCATCGTGTCGGGAGCGAGCGCGTTGTGGGCGTTCACCAGATCGAGGAGGTCGGCGCGTGTGGGGGAGAGGATCCACCACCCGATTCCCCCTAGGGTCATCGCGCCAATCCCGAGCAGGATGAACTTACCCGAGGTGCTGTCGTTGTCCTGGTTGCAGGCGCCCCATGCCGCGCTGTCGGCGGCGAAGTTCGGATCGGTGATGCCTGGCTCGGGGCAGGTCTTTCTGCCCAAGAACGCGTAAGCGGTCGAGGCCACCCCGATGACGAGTCCGGCCACGGCAACGGCCTCGCCGGCCGCGACCTGTGACTCGAGGTGCTCGACTCTGGGATCGAGCGCAGCGAACAGCCGGGGATCGCTCGCCCGCTTCGTCTCGAGGTAGGCTCGAAAGCCGTTCAGATTCGCTTCGAACGTCTGATCCCCGACCTCGAGGTGACTCGGCGTCACATATATCGGCAGCGCGGCCGTCGCGAACGCCCTGGCCGGCAACGCGGCAACGACGAGTGACAAACACAAAGTGACCGCCGACAGCTTTCCCATATATTCCCTCCAGCACCGACCGAAAGGACTGACACACGAGCCCGCTCGGAAGTTATTCGAAGGCGCGGCCGGTATGGCGCCGACCCATTCTTCGTCGACAACACCCATCAACCGCTAGGCGATCAGCAGCTGGATGCCGCTTCGGCACAACAGCGACGGCTCGATCGACATCTACCCATCGTCTCTCTTTCGATGGGGAAAAAAAGCTGCAATCGAGCTGCTAGGGTTGCGGAATGGCGGCTCCACGACCCGCGAGGAGGACGCGGCAGCTCCCCCTGAGGCCCGATGGGACGTTGCGACTCGTGGTGGTGGCGGACACCCACTCGCAGCCTCACCCGCAGGCGGCCGAGTACCTGGCGGCCCGCCGGCCCGATGCCATCTTGCACGCAGGGGACATCGGGGATCTCGCGGTGCTCGATGGGCTCTCGCGCATCGCCCCCGTGCACGCCATTCGCGGCAACATCGATGTCCACGCGCCCGACCTACCGGACGTGCTCACGCTCGATCTCGTGCGCAGCGCCGAGGACCCGCAACCGCTGCTGCGGATGCTTCTGGTTCACATCGGCGTTCATGGCCCCAAGCTGCGCGCGGAGGTCGCGGCGATGGCGCGCGCGCACGGGGCGCAGGCCGTGTTGTGCGGGCACTCGCACGTGCCATTTCTCGGACGCGACCGCGGGCTCACGGTCTTCAATCCCGGATCGATCGGGCCGCGTCGGTTTAACCTACCCATCGTCTTCGGCACCATCGACGTAACTCCCACGGGATTGCGGTTTGCTCACGTGAACTGCGAGACCGGAGCGCCCTGGACCCCGCCCTAGGGCTCGGTGACGCTCGTTGCCTGGTCTGGCCCGTCCGGGGTCGCAGGTCCTGAATGATCTCCCGACGCGGCGACCCGAAAAAAGAATGACGAGTGTCCTCGCCATCTCGCCTCCTCGGCCAGGATACTTCACCTGCGAGAGAGGGCCTGCAAACGACCCCGGTGCGGCGCCTCGAGCAAATCGGACAAGAACACCGCGGGCGGACGTCCGCCGGAGGTTGAATGCATCAGCTCCTGTTGCGCGGATAGGTAGAGGCAGAGCGGTGTTCGATCATGCTGCGGCATCCGCGCCACCAGCGCGGCGACCGCGGATTCGGGCGAGTCGGCGTCGCCGGCTACGCATACGTAGTGAGAGTCGAGGTATTCGAGAATCTCTTCCTTCGCGATCGTCTTCTCCACGAGGGCCCGGGAGCCACCGCAGGATTGTCGGCCGACAACCAACAGGACCGCCCGCTTGGATTCGCCGGCCGCGACCAACCCCTCAGCGAGGCGAGCGTGCCAGAACAGTGGCGAGACGAAATGCGGATGTCGGCCGGTCGCATCCATTTGCACCTTCCTATCACGAGTTGATTCGCTGTCATTTGCAGCAGCACGATGGCCTCGGCCCGCCGTCCAAGCGCGACGAGGCAATCCACCCGCTGCAGGATTGTCGCGTCGAGTTTCCCGGGCAGGGCGCCCGTGACGACCAACGCCTCCTCGAAGTTGCCGAAGGGGGAGCCGTAGGCGGGCCGCCGCCCTCGGTGGAGCAGGTATCGAATCCGACGGTGGGGAAGGACCAGGGACGCTTCTGGCATATGCTCGGCGGCATATCCGATGTCGGCGATCGAATATTCTTGGTCCGATCTGTTGATGGCCTGCCGGGCTGGCGCGCTGGGGCCGCACCTGCGGGCGTCGCCGTTGCCGGTCGAGGCGCTGCTGTCCGCGGCGCCGCCGCCGGGCCCGGGGCTGCCCTACGGTCGCCTTCCGATCTTCCGCGACGCCGTCGGCGAGGTGTTGCTGGTCGGCTGGCGAGAGGAGACCTTCTGCGCGCCGCACGACCACGGCGACGCGGGCGGTTTCGTCCACCTGTTGCGCGGCCGCCTGGTCGAGCGCCACTGGCGCTGGCGGATGGGCGACCTCTGCGCGGTCTCCGAGCGGACGCATGCGGCGTCTGAAGTCGTGGCAGTCGGACCGCGCGCCATCCACGACATGAAGGCCTCGGACGCCGCCGTCGGCATCCACTTTTATTTTCCGCCCATTCAAGGGATGCAGGTCTTCGATCGCCTCCGGCGCGAGACGCTGGTCGTCTCCGAGGATTGCGGCGCCTGGATTCCGCAAGACGACTCGCTCGTGCTCTCTCGCGCCCGCTG
>DATCEM010000567.1:0-3848 GCA_036510175.1 Solirubrobacteraceae bacterium
CGCGGATGCGGGCCCAAGAGCGCGCCGAGATGGCCGATCACCTGCACGACTCGGTGCTCCAGACACTCGCGCTGATCCAGCGCAACGCCGGCGACCCCGCGGAGGTCAGCGGCCTCGCGCGGCGCCAGGAACGGGACCTGCGCGACTGGCTCCTCGACCGGCCCGGCGATCCGCCCGAGCGATCGCTCGCCGGCGCGCTGCGCGCCGCCGTCGCCGCCGTGGAAGACTCGTACCGGGTGGCGATCGAGATCGTCACCGTGGGAGACGCGTCGGTCGACGAAGCGACCGAGGCGATGCTCGCGGCGGCGAACGAGGCGATGGTCAACGCCGCCAAGCACGCGCGGGGAGCGGCGATCTCCGTCTTCGCGCGGGTCGACGGACAGAGGATCTCTGTCTATGTCCACGACCGCGGCCCCGGCTTCATCATCGACGAGGTGCCGGCGGAGCGGCGCGGCGTGCGCGAATCGATCATCGGCCGCATGCGCCGGCACGGAGGTTACGCCGAGGTGCACAGCGAACCCGGCGCGGGATGCGAGGTTCTTCTCTTCCTCGAGCGCCGATGAGCGAGCGCCCGCGCGTCGTCATCGTCGACGACCACGCGATCTTCCGCTCGGGGGTGCGCGCCGAGCTCTCAGAGCTCGTGGACGTGGTGGGCGAGGCGGGCTCGGTCGCCGAGGCCGTCGCCCTGATCATGGAGACCGACCCCGATGTCGTCCTCCTCGACGTGCACATGCCCGACGGCGGAGGGCTGACCGTCGTTCGAGAGCGCCGCCGCGTGCCCGGCGGTCCGGTTCCTTGCGCTGTCGGTGTCAGACGCGCCCGAGGATGTGATCGAGCTCGTCCGGGCCGGGGCACGTGGCTATGTGACGAAGACGATCTCCGCCGCCGCGCTGGCCGAAGCGATCACCCGGGTCGCGGCCGGTGAGGTGGTCCTCTCTCCTCGCCTCGCCGGATTCGTCCTCGACGCCTTCGCGGGCGAGGCGCCGAAGCCCACCGACCCCGAGCTCGACCTGCTCACGGCACGCGAACAGGAGGTGCTCGAGCACATCGCCCGCGGCTACCGCTACAAGGAGGTCGCCCAGATGCTCGGGATCTCCACGCGCACGGTCGAGACTCACGTCTCCGCCGTGCTGCGCAAGCTTCACCTGTCGAACCGGCACCAGCTCGCGCGCTGGGCGACGCAGCGCCGGCTGGTCGATTAGCTAGTGGAGTGGCGTCGGATCGGTAAGCCCGCAGTGTGCGACTGGGCACACAGCGTGCTGACACCCTTGCGTCCGGAGCGCCGGTCGATTAGAACACGCATGCCACGTTAGGTGGTAACAGCATAAAGGCGGCCGCTGGGGTTGGGCCGTCGGGATGGACGGCACGAGGGAATGTGCCTACACAAATGATCATGCGGGGAACGCGCGTGGCGATTCTCGCTGGGGACCACTAGAGGGGGATCACATGGCAGATGTACCTGCTGATTACGTAGCGCTCGAGGGCAGTGAGCGTCACCCGTCGCCGGACGCCGAGATTGTCGGCCCGGCCGACCCGAGCGAGAAGTTCAGTGTCACCATCGTCCTGCGCAGGCGGCCGGACGGTCCCGCGGTGCCCGACTTCTCCTACTACGCACGGACACCGCGCGCGCAGCGTCCCCGTCTCTCGCGCGAGGACTTCGCGGCCAAGTACGGCGCCGCTCCCGATGACCTCGCGAAGGTCACGGACTTTGTCACCTCGCATGGCCTCGAGGTGGTCGAGACCGACCCGGCGCGCCGCACGGTGGTGGCATCGGGAACCGTCGCGCAGATGAGCGAGGCGTTCGCCGTCGAGCTCCAGCACTATGAGCACGAGGTAACGCCACGTGCCGAGCAGGACCCGGTGAAGGAGACCTATCGCGGGCGCGACGGCGTCATCCACGTGCCCAGCGAGCTCGCTCCGATCGTCATCGGAGTGTTCGGTCTTGACAACCGCCGGGTGATCAAGCGCAACAGCGGGGACCCGCCGAACACGGCGCCGCTGTCCGCCGCCACGATCGCGAAGCTCTACAACTTCCCCACCAACTCGGCGGCCGGCCAGACGATCGCCATCTTCTCCGAGGCCGGCTACGTCGCCTCGGACATCAGCGCCTCGTTCGGCGGACACCCGCCGACGGTGACCTCGATCACCGTCGACGCGAGCAATAACGGAAGTGCCGATGCCGAGACGACCCAGGACATCTGCATCGCCGCGGCGGTGGCTCCGGGAGCCCACATCGCCGTGTACTTCACCACCTACAGCCAGCAGGGGTGGGTCGACCTCGTCCATCGCGTGGTGCATCCCAATGCCGGCGACCCCTCCTGCCTCGTGCTCTCCTCGAGCTTCTACGTCACCAATGGTGATGACGCGGCGACGCTGGCCGCCGAGGGGGTGAGCTCGAGCTGGCTCACCGCCGCCAGCCAGGCGTTCGAGGATGCGGCGATCCAGGGCGTCACCGTGTGCATCGCCTCCGGGGACACGGGCGCGCAGTCCAAGAAGTCCGACGGTAAGGCCCACGTCCAGTATCCGGCGAGTGACCCTTGGGTGCTCGCCGTGGGGGGAACGACGATCGGTAACGTGAACGGATCGTCGTTCACCGAGTATGTGTGGAACGACAACACCGGGGCGAGCGGTGGCGGCATCAGTTACACCTTCGGCGTGCCGGGCTATCAGGACGGAGCCGGCGTGCCCGCCTCGGTCAACTCCGATCACCACGTAGGGCGGGGCGTGCCCGATGTCGCGGGCAACGCCAGCCCCAACGCCGCCTACTCCGGCATCGTCGTCGGCGGCCGCTCGTTCGGAGGTAACGGCACGAGCGCGTCCTCGCCGCTGTGGGCGGGCCTGGTCGCCGTCATCAACGCGGCGCTCGGCGAGCCCGTGGGGTTCCTCAACCCCGAGATCTACGAGATGGGCTCCCCGGTCTTCCGGGACATCGTCGGCGCCCCGGGGCCCGCCAATAACAGCTTCTCCGGGGTGACCGGCTACCCCGTCCAGGCGGGCTGGGACGCGGCCACGGGATGGGGAAGCCCGAACGGCCAGGCTCTGCTCCAGGCACTCCGCGGCGTCGGCCTGCCGCCCGCGCTGGCGGAGTTCGACGGCAAGCTCTACATGGCGTGGAAAGGCGTTGAGCGCGACGACAGGGTCTTCTTCTCGAGCTTTAACGGCACAAGCTGGGCAGCCCAGGCGCAGGTGCCAGGGATCGGCTCGAGCACGGGCGTCTCCCTCGCCGTGTTCGACGGGAAGCTCTACATGGCGTGGAAGGGGATCCTCGACGACGACAGGATCTTCTACTCGAGCTTCAACGGCACGAGCTGGGCTCCGCAAACCCTGATCACCGGCGTCGGCACGAGCGTCGGGCCCGAGCTCGCGGTCTTCGACGGCAAGCTCTACATGATCTGGAAGGGCGAGCTCACCGACGAGCGGATCTTCTACTCGAGCTTCAATGGCACGAGCTGGGCTCCGCAGATCCTCATCGGCGGTGTGGGCACCAGCGTCGGCCCGTCGCTGGCGGTGTTCGACGGCGCCCTGTACGCGGCGTGGAAGGGGATCGAGACCGACGAGGGCATCTACTACTCGCACTTCAACGGCTCGACCTGGGCCGCGCAGCAGCGCATCGCGGGCGTCGGTACGAGCCAGGGGCCATCGCTGAGCGTGTTCGGCACGGCGCTCTATGCCGCCTGGAAGGGCATCGACGGCGACCAGGGGATCTACTACTCGGACTTCACTGGCTCGACCTGGGCCCCCCAGCGCAGCGTCGCCGGGGTGGGCACCAGTCAGGGTCCGGGGCTGGCCGAGTCAGGGGGCAAGCTGTACATGGCGTGGAAGGGCGTCGCGGGCGATGAGCGGCTCTG
>DATCEM010000568.1:0-2981 GCA_036510175.1 Solirubrobacteraceae bacterium
TGATCGCTCGCTCTCCCGCACCGCGACCGAGACGAACGAGAGGACGTTCGCGACGACCTCCCCAGACCACTCCTGCGGGCGCAGGTTGACCGGCATCATCACGCTCACCCGCCCTGTCGGTAGGCCACGCTCGGAGTTGAACCTGGCGATGGCGATGGCGAAGGCCGCGACGAGGAGATCGTTGACCGTCGCGGGCCTGCGTCGCTGCGCCATCAGCAGCTTGGTCTCATCAGGCCCGAGGCGCTCCAGATGGAACCGGTAGCCCTTCGCGTCCTCGATGCCACCCTGCTTCGCCATCCCGGCCGGCGGGCCCTCCGACCGGACGTCCGCTGCACGGCCCCAGAGATACCGGGCGCGGGTCATCGCGACCTTCATCGAGCGAGCGCCCGCCCGCCGGCGCAGGTCGCGGGCAGCGAGCGGATTCACGTCGGGCACCGGATCCTCGACGCCGGCGTAGGCGCGAGCGATCGACGTCAGCAGACGGTATGAGCCGATCCCGTCCGCCGCGGCGTGGTGCAGGTTGATCATCAGGAAGTCGCCACCCGGGTGGTGAGCGAGGGTCAAGGCGAACGGGGGAGATGAATCCAGGCTCACATGCATGCTCTGCAGGCGCTCGCGGGCGTCCGCCAGCGCCGCGTCATCGGCGCAGTCGACGATCTCGATCGGGAGATGGTCGACCCGCCCCGAGATCTCCCAGAAGTAACGGCGGTCCCGGTAGCGAGAGCTCGCCATACGCGCGCGAGCCATCGAGTGCTTCGCCGTCGCCGTAAGCGCCGACGCGGCGACCCTCTCCGCGTCGAGCCGCCCGGGCACGCGCACCTCGCAATGCACGCTCCACGGCTCTGGCGCTTGGTCGAGGTGAAAGATCCACTGCTCGAGGATGCTGAAGGGGACGGTAAGGGCCATCGAGAGACGACGCTACCCGGTGATGGGCTCGAGCTCGCGCCCTCGAACATTTGCTTACTGGACTAAAGGGCGGCGCCCGGGGATCCGTTGACCAAAGCATGAGGCGCACACGTGTTCTCCGGGAGCTGATCGCAGGTTCGCTCTACGTGATCGACGAAAGACAGGTGGCGGAGGCGATCCTCCTCCGGGCGCGGGCAAGGACCACGCTGCCCGCAGCCCCCTTCCGCAACGATCGAAACGCAGCGTCGGTCCGCTCGTTCCGGCTTGAGCACGAGGCGCGTTCGTTCCGGCTCGGTGGCCGCTCGCGAGGCCGCCAGCTTCACCACTGAGCGCCGGCGAGGCGCGCTTACCGCAGGACGGAGTCGGTAATCGCCGGGCGCCGGCTCAGGGCGCCCCCGTTGCTGCAGACGTTAGCGGTGAAGCGGCTGCCCACGACGCTCATGGGAAGGCCGCGGTACTGCGACAGCGCCCGGACAGCGCCGCCTCCGATGTCCGGTCCATCGTGGTCACACCGGTTGCCGGAGAACGTAGAGCCGACGATGCGCAGTCGCCCACCGCGGGCGAAGATGGCGCCGCCGCCGCCGCCGTCGAACTGCTCTCCGGTGGAGTTCCCGTCGATGAACGCCATGTCCTCGACGGTGAGCTTGGGGGAGGCCTGATCCTGACAGTGCGAGTCGTTCACACCTGGATTCGATCGCAGGTATCCATGTAGAGGATGCACCGTCGGCCCTCGCCGCTCAGCGTGACCAGCCCGCCTCCATCGAGGACCACGCGCGAGCTCGTGTTCACCACCTTGGCCGTCGCGCCCATCCTGATCGTCACCGGCCTGCTCCCGCAGGAGAAGGCGATCGTCCCGCCCTCGCGCACCGCCCTCACGACGGCGGCCGAGGTGCAACTGGCCGCGGTTCCGTGTCCCACGACATGGCTCGCAAGGGACGTGGCGACCAAGCGCCCCGCGGCGGGTCCGGGTCCCGAGCGCACGCCGGGCGCCGAACCGCGCGGGCTCGAACGCGCCTCGGGCGCGAGGAAGCGGCGAGGAGCATCGAGCACAGGCAGGCGATCATCGGGTACGCGCGTCGGGGCATGGCCTCATTTGTAACGGACCGATGTAGGGTGGTCCGAATATGACCCAGTCAGTGATCGTCGGGGGAAGCGCGGGCATCGGACTGGTGATCGCCCAGCGGCTCGCCGCTCGCGGCGACGAGGTGCTCATCACGAGCCGGGACGCGGCGAGCGCCGATGCCGTGGCCCGGGAGATCGGCCCCGGAGCGCGGGGAATGGCCCTGCAGCTCGGGAGTCCCGAGACGATCGCCGACGCCCTCGCGGACGTTACCCAGGTCGACAACCTGGTGATCACGGCGATCGAGCAGGCGGTGAACAGCGTGCGCGACTTCGACATCGCGCAGGCCGTCAGATCGGTCACCGTCAAGCTCGTGGGGTACACCGAGGTCGTCCGTGTCCTGCACTCGCGGTTCTCTCCCGACGCCTCGGTGGTGCTCTTCGGCGGTGTGGCCAAGGACCGCCCGTACCCCGGATCGACCATGGTCACGACATTCAACGGTGGAGTGAGCGGCCTGATCAGGACCCTGGCGATCGAGATCGCTCCGCACCGGGTCAATGCCGTTCACCCGGGCGTGGTGGGGGACAGCCCCAAGTGGCGCGACGTGCCCGACCACCCTCACATTCCCCGCACGCCGATCGGACGACTGGTGACTATGGACGAGGTCGCCGAGGCAACCGAGTTCCTGCTCGGCAATGCGGGCGTCAACGCCCACAACCTCCACGTCGACGGCGGCGTACTTGTGACCTGACCTCCACCCCGCGGGTGAGCGGCGGGATTCCCGGCAGTGAGGGCGGTCATGCCGCAGCCTGCTGGCAGGTTGGTTCAGATCGTTCGCGGACCCGGCTTGCTTCGCCTGAGGACTTCATGGGTGTAATCCGTTTCACGGCGCGCTGCCCGGCCGCGATGGCGGCGAGCGCGCGGTGGATGATCTCTGCGGCGGCGCGAAGGGCCCCCGCGGCGAGGCCGTGCTGCGTTTGGGTTAATGGGCAATCCTTTCGCAGCACGACCCCCC
>DATCEM010000569.1:0-2502 GCA_036510175.1 Solirubrobacteraceae bacterium
GGGCGTGAAGGAAACGACGATGTCGGCGTGGCGCTGCTGAGGTCTGATGTACACCTCGGCTTCGCCCTCGCGGCGGTCGAGCTCGGCGAGCACCTCGTCGGTCGTGTACCCGCGACGGCTGATGTCGCGCTGCACCTTCCACTGCCGCCGCAGATCCTCCGGCGGCGCGAGGTAGACGCGCACGTCGTAGGCCTGGCGCATCGCGGCCGTATGGAATCCGAGCATGCCCTCGACGATGGTGAACTGCGCCGGACGGACGTAGCGCGAGGGAAGGAAGGTGCCGTCCTTGTGCCGGTAGATGGGCTTAAGGATCGGCTCGCCGGCGCGCAGGTGGGCGAGGTGCTGTTCGAGGACGTCGAGATAGTTTCCCGCGGGATCGAGCGGGGTGACGCCGTGCTCGGCTCGCTGGCGACGGTCGTAGCGGTGGTAGTCATCGGCGGCGACCCGCGTCACCTGCGCCTCACCGAGGATGCGCACGAGCCCGCGGGTCAGCGTCGTCTTGCCTGCGCCCGAGTCGCCGACGACCCCCAACATGATCGGACGAGGCATGCCGGCTCTCAGCTCGTGGGCTGCGGCTCGGTCGCGCGGCCCGAGCGGGGATGGTTGGGCTCGACCACGGAGCGGACGTTACCCGCCCCGTCAACCGCCGGGTGGGCGGTTTCGCCGACCACGATCGCCAGACCGGGCCGGGTGCGCTCGACACGGGGAACGACATCAAGCACCGACTCGCGCGCACAGAACTCGATGTCGTCCCCCAGCCCCACCGCGACCAGCGCCAGGGCGTTGGCGCTCGCGGCGAGCACGTCATAGGCGCTCGGATGAGCCTGCGCCACCGCCTCGGCCGCCAGGGCCGCGTCGGTGCGCTCGCCGACCAGTCCGGCGCATAGCCTCCCGGCTACGTAGACGTCCTCGAGGGCAATCGACCCGTAGGTGCCCGAGCACACGATCTGGACATTCGCGCCGTGCAGGCGCGCGCGCACGGCGTCGAGATTGAGCAGGCAGGCCAGGAGGACCAACGGCGCGCGCCGGGAGGCCTGCACGATCGTTGGCGCACCGTTCGTCGTGGCGAGCACGAGCTCCTCGGCGCACTCCTTCGCCACCTCACGGGGCGAGTTGCCGAGGTCAAACCCCGCCGGCATGCTTCCCCCTTGCTCACCCGCGAGCACGCGCCCTCGAGCCCGCATGCGCAGCGCTCGCTCGAGGCTGTCGACGCACATCACCCGCTGGTAACCCGAGGCGAGCGCCTGGGTCGCGGTCGTGGTCGCGCGCAGGACGTCGACCACCACGGCGACGTCCGTCTCCCTCGCCTCGGCGGGGGTGAAGGCGACATCGATCACGCGATGGCCGCGCGCGAAGCCACCATGGACACGAATGGCATCAAAACGCTCCTGATTCGGGGGCGTCGCACAGGCGCAGAGAAGCGCGTCGGCTGGCGCGGGCGACGGGGGGCAGGAACGTAGGCCGTTGGACAACGAGCAACCACAAATATTCGCCTTAGGGTTCGATCCTCTTCCCTATGAGTCTAGCCTTTGGGGCGGAGCCCCGGCTCGGTACGGTGGAACGCGCGCGCTGGCGCGTGATGCCGACATGAATCAATAGATCTCACTCAATGCGTATCCGAGAAATCATTACTTGACATTTATGCTGTGCCCAACTAGGTTCTCGCAGTAGAACGACAGGAAGGGTTGGAGAGATGAATACCGCGACGATCGAGATCAAGGACCGGTGATGGCAGCCACTACTGACACAAAGAAGGATCGCTGGGCCTCCGGCGTCACGCCGTACGCGGAGATGGGCTACTACGACGCCGACTATGTCCCCAAGGACACCGACGTACTCTGCGCCTTCCGGATCACGCCGCAGCCCGGCGTCGACGAGATCGAGGCAGCGGCCGCGGTCGCCGGCGAGTCGTCCACGGCAACGTGGACGGTCGTTTGGACCGACCGCCTCACCGACCACAAGCATTACCAGGCCAAGGCCTATGACGTCCAGGCCGTTCCGGGCCGCGAGGGCGAGTTCATCGCCAAGATCGCCTACGACATCGACCTCTTCGAAGAGGGCTCGATCGCGAACCTGACGAGCTCGATCATCGGCAACGTCTTCGGCTTCAAGGCGCTCAAGGCGCTTCGCCTCGAGGACATGCGGATCCCCACCCATTACCTCAAGACCTTCCAGGGCCCCCCGCACGGGATCGTCATGGAGCGCGAGTACCTCGACAAGTTCGGCCGGCCGATTCTCGGCGCGACCGTCAAGCCCAAGCTCGGCCTCTCGGCCAAGAACTACGGGCGCGTGGTTTTCGAAGCGCTGCGCGGCGGACTCGACTTCACCAAGGACGACGAGAACATCAACTCGCAGCCCTTCATGCGCTGGCGCGACCGCTACCTCTATTCGATGGAAGGCGTCGAGCGCGCATCCGCGGCGACGGGCGAGGTCAAGGGCCACTACATGAACGTCACCGCAGCGTCCATGGAGGAGATGTACGAGCGCGCGGAGTTCGCCAAG
>DATCEM010000570.1:0-3401 GCA_036510175.1 Solirubrobacteraceae bacterium
CCGCCGACCCCGCCGGCGTGCACAGCGAGAGCTTCGTCCCCCCGGCACTGACCCTCGATACCGACGACGCGCTCGGCGCGGTGGTCTTCGGGCGCAGCGGCCTCGACGCCCCGAACACCGGGGCGACGCTGCTCGAGCAGGCGCAGGCGGCGGGGCTGACGCCCGCGCACGGCTGTCGCATGGGTATCTGTCACACCTGCACCTGCCGCAAGCTCGCGGGCGAGACTCGCAACGTCCTCACCGGCGAGGTGTCCTGCGCCGAGGACGTGGACATCCAGATCTGCGTGTCGGTGCCCGTGGGCAGCGTCACGCTCGACCTCTAAGCGCCGGGCGCACCGCGCGCCGGGCTCGCAACCCCCTGGAGATGAACGTGACCGACACAGTCCCGACACTCACACCCGAGCAGCTCGACACCTTCGGCCGGGAGCTCGACGCTATCCGCCAGCGCCTCCTCGACGACCTCGGCGAACGCGACCTCGATTACATCCGGCGCCTGATCCGCATCCAGCGGGCGCTCGAGGTGACGGGCCGCGGCCTGCTCTTCGCGAGCTTCATCCCGCCGGCCTGGCTCGCCGGCGTCACCGCCCTGTCGATCTCGAAGATCCTCGACAACATGGAGATCGGGCACAACGTGATGCATGGCCAGTACGACTGGACCGGCGACCCGGCGCTGTCGGGGCACGGCTTCGAGTGGGACACCGCCTGCCCGAGCGACCAATGGCGCCACTCACACAATTACATGCATCACACCCACACGAACATCATCGGTAAGGACCGCGATGTCGGCTACGGGATCCTCCGCATGTCCGAAGAGCAGCGCTGGAACCCCTACTACCTCGGCAATCCCCTGTACGCCTTCCTCCTCGCCGTGCTCTTCGAGTGGGGCGTCGCGGTCCACGACCTCGAGGTCGAGCGCCTGCGCTCGGGTGAGGTGTCGTGGGTGGAGAAGCGTGATCTGCTCGCGGGAATCTGGCGCAAGGGGAGCCGCCAGGTGCTCAAGGACTACGTCCTGTTCCCCGTCCTCGCCGGCCCCCAGGCGCCGCTCGTGCTCGCGGGCAACGTCAGCGCGAACATCATCCGCAACGTGTGGACGTTCACCATCATCTTCTGCGGCCACTTCCCCTCCGGGGTGGTCGAGTTCAGCGAAGAGGAGACCGCGGAGGAGACGCGCGGGGAGTGGTACTACCGCCAGCTTCTCGGCTCGGCGAACCTGACCGGGACCAAGCTCTTTCACATCATGGCCGGCAATCTCAGCCACCAGATCGAGCACCACCTGTTTCCCGACATCCCCGCTCATCGTTATGCGGACATCGCGGTCGAGGTCTCGGAGCTCTGCGCCCGCTTCGGCATCCCCTACAACACCGGCCCGCTGGGCAAGCAGTTCGGCAGCGTGGTCAAGAAGATCTGCCGCCTCGCGCTGCCCGACAGGCTCCGCGGCGTCACTCGGCCCGCGTCGGCGGACCTGCCGGACGCTCCCACCGCGCCCGCACCGCCCGAGCCGGTGGCGGTCGCCGCCTAGGGGTTGCTTCATACTGAGCCGCGGATGGCCCTGGACAAGCTCGAGACCCGCAAGGACGTCGCTCAGGCGGTGATCGAATCCGGGGTCGAGCACGTCGGACGGATCATGACCATCATCGTCGGCGCCGTCGGCGATGTGACGACGGAGCTCGGCGACTGGGCCACCGACACGTTCGAGCTGCGCGACGCCATGCGGCGCGCTCAGGCGGACCGGGAGAGCGGCGAGAGGGGCCCGGAGCTCCTCACGCCGGGACCGGGGGGCTTCGCGCCGTAGCGAGTTCGCCGCCCGGCGAGCATCCGGCGGGCGTTGACAGGCGACGCAGCGGGAGTAGGCTTGGGGCAGCAGGCGCCTGGGGAGGGGCCTCGGATCATGCGAAACCTGAGATACAGTCGTTCGGCGCATGCCGCTCGCCTTCCCAGAAGGTCGCGAGTGGTGCTTGTGGCAGCGGTTACCGTTGTCGGACTCTCGTCGGCGATTGCCGTACCCGAAGCGTTGGCCTATGACCTCCAGGTCACCGGTGGAGCGCCGATCGCCTCCTCTACGGCCGGCACGCCCGCGTCTGCCAAGGTCAAGGGGTCGGTGGCCGGCCTCGGCAACCGCAAGCCGAGCCTGCGCTTCGACATCGCGGCCAAGGGGACCTTCCCCATCACCGCTCTCACCATCCAGTTGCCCACTGGCCTGTTCTTCAGCACCCGCGCCTCCGGTCTCGCGCACGGGGTCGCGGTCGCGGGAACGACCAAGGAACGCAGCAGCGTACGTCACGGTCTGCTCACCGTCACCCTGCCTGCGACCTCACCCCGGGTCGAGCTGACGGTCAAGGGATCGGCGCTGACCGAGAGCAAGGCCCTCGAGGCCACCGTCGGCAAGCTCGCTCAGTACAACACGGCGCACAAGGGCAGCAAGCGAGTGCTCAAGCTCAAGCTCACGGTCACCGTCGAGAGCGGCCCGCTCGCCTCGATCAAGGTGCCCGTCACCTTCACCTTCCGGTAAGCGGCAAGGACCCCGACAGCGAGCGCGGACGCGCTCAGGTTCCGAAGCCGACGCGGTGATCGTCGTCGGCGACCTGCACGAAGACGACCTTCGCCAAGTCGAGCGCGACCGTCCCGTCCTCGGCCTTGAGCTCGTGCCACGCCACCGTGCCGAGCGCCTGGCGGAGGCTTACGAGCTCCTCCACCTTCACGCGGGCGCTCAGAGACTGGCCGCCGATGAAGCCGATACTAATCCTTTGTGGTTTGTCGTCGGTCATGCGGTATGCCCTCCGGCCGCCGGCTGGACGATCTCCGTCAGGACGCCGCCGGTGGACGCCGGATGGAGGAACGCGACGAGCGAGCCCCGGATGCCCACGCGCGGGCTCTCGTCGATCAGTCTCACGCCCGCCGCCGCCAGGGTCTCGAGCGTCGCGGAGATGTCGTCAACGCGATAGGCGACGTGGTGCAGGCCGGGCCCGCGCTTGGCCAGGAACTTACCGACCGGGGTCTCCGGACCGAGCGGCGCGAGGAGCTCGACGTGACCATCGCCGATATCCAGCAGCGCCGCGTCAACTCCCTGAGAGTCGACGGTCTCTCGATGTACGAGCCCCATCCCGAGCGATCCGCGATACAGGGCCAGCGAGCTATCGATGTCCTGCACGGCGACGCCGACGTGGTCGATTGCTCCGAGCATGCGCGGCAGGATACGCGAGCGGTGCCACCGGCCGATCGGCCGCGCCGAATCTGGCCCTATCGCCGCGCCGGCCGCTGGGCCGGATTACTGGCGGTCGCCGCGGCGATCCCCAGCTCGCCGCTTCCGCGCCGGGCGGGCGCCGCCCGGGGGATCTCGCCCAGGATCCGATCGATGTCGGTGCGCTCGAGGACCTCGTTGCTGAGCAAGGTCTGAGCGATCT
>DATCEM010000571.1:0-4231 GCA_036510175.1 Solirubrobacteraceae bacterium
CTACCTCGAGCGTCTGTGCGCGGCGCTCGAGGCGCTCGACGAGGTAAGCGTGATCCCGGCATGCAACGTCCGGCGCCGGCCTCCCGCAGGCGGCGGGTGGGGGAGCGCACGTAATCTCCTCGCCGACGAGCGCTGGACGCAGATCGAGCTCCCGCAACGGGCGCGAGCCGCCGGAGCCGATCTCATCCACCACCCCCTGCCCGCCTACGCACACACCTCGGGGCTGCCCCAGGTGGTAACCGTCCATGACCTCGCGTTCGAGGCGCTTCCCGATAAGTTCGACCCCGCCTTTCGGCGCGTCGCCCATCTCACCCACCGCGCCGCGGCGCGCCGCGCCCGCGCGGTCATCTGCGTCAGCCACGCCACGGCCCAGGAGGTCCAGGCCCGCTGGGGGATTCGCCCCGAGCGGATCGTCGTGGCTCCCCACGGCCCCGGCCAGGACCTCGGCCGGGGCGCGCTCACCGGCTCGCCGCCCGGCGACGGTTACTTCCTCTACGTCGGCGATGACGAGCCGCGCAAGAACCTCGGGGGCCTGCTCGCCGCCTACCGCCTGTACCGCGAGCGCGCGGCCTCACCGCTCGGCCTGGTTCTCGCGGGGTCAGCGAGCAGCGCCGAGGCCGGGGTCCGGGTCGAGCGCGAGCCGGACGCCGCCCGACTCGCGGCGCTCTACGAAGGCGCGGTCGCGCTCGTTCACTGCTCGCTCCACGAGGGGTTCGGCATGACCCTGGTCGAGGCGATGGCAGCGGGGGCGCCAGTGCTCGCCGCGGGCGCGCCCGCGGTCCGCGAGGTGTGCGCCGACGCGGCCCGGTACGCCGACCCGCGCGACCCGAGCTCGTTCGCCGAGGCGATGGCCGAGATCGCCACCGACGGCTCGCTCCGGCGCGATCTCGCCGAGCGCGGGCTCCGGCGTGCCGCCGGGTTCTCGTGGGCTGACGCAGCGCGCATTCATCTTGACGCATACTCTCTCGCCCTGAAATGAAGATCGCGATCCTCGGCACGCGCGGGATCCCCGCCTCCTACTCCGGCTTCGAGACCGCCGTCGAGCAGCTCGCCTCGCGGCTGACCGCGCGCGGCCACGAGGTGATCGTCTACTGCCGGCCCCACGTCGTCGACCGGCGGCTGCGCACCTACAAGGGCGCACGCCTCGTGCACTTGCGCACGGTCCAGAACAAATACCTCGACACCTTCGTCCACACCTGTCTCTCGGCCCTCCACGCGGCGCGTGTGACCAAGCCCGACGCAGCACTGTTCTTCATCGGGGGAAACTCGCCTCTGTGCCTGATCACCCGGTGGGCGGCGATCCCCACGGTGATCAACGTCGACGGGCTCGACTCCGATCGGCGCAAATGGCCCGCGCTCGCCAAGGCCTACCTGCGCTTCGCCGAGCGCACGGCGCCGCGCTGGGCCGACCAGGCGATCACCGACTCGCACTCGGTCGCCGACATCTTCGAGGCGCGCTACGGCGAGCGCATCGGCGTGGTCCCCTACGGCGTCGAGGATCCGGGCCACACCGGGACCGACATGCTCGAGCGCCTCGGGCTCGAGCCGCGACGCTACGTCCTCTTCGTCGGGCGCCTGGAGCCCGAGAACAATCCCCATCTCCTGGTCGAGGCCTTCGCCCGGATCGGCGCCGAGCAGGCGCGCGGAATGAAGCTCGTGGTCGTCGGCGGCGCCCCCTACGCCTCGGACTACATCCGGCAGGTCATGCGCTCGGCCGACCCGCGCGTCGTGTTCCCCGGCTACGTGTTCGGGCGCGGCTACTGGGAGCTCCAGCGCCATGCATACCTGTTCTGCGCTCCCACCGAGGTCGGCGGCACGCACCCAGTGATCCTCGAGGCGCTGGCCGCGGGCAACTGCGTGCTCGTCAACGACCACAAGCCCAACGCGGAGACGGTCGGCGATGCCGGCGTGTACTTCTCCGGTCGGTCCGGCATTCCCGACCTGACGGTTCAGCTCGCCCGCCTGCTCGATAACCCCGACATCGTCGCCGCCTACCGCGAGCTCGCCCGCGAGCGGGCACGCGGCTATTCATGGGAGGCGGTCACCGACGAGTACGAGAAGCTCCTGAGGGGGGTCTGCGTAGCCCGGGGTCCCGGCTCGCTGCCCCCCGAGCTCATCGATCGCGAGCCCATCGCCCTAGCCTCCTAGCGGACCGTCGTTAGGCCAGGCCGTCGAAGCGAGCGGCGAGCACGAAGTCAGTCTCGGTCAGCCCGCCCGCGGAGTGGTTGGTGAGCGCCAGGCGGACCTTGTTCCAGCCGTGAAGCGTGATGTCGGGGTGGTGGTTGGCCTCCTCGGCGGCCTCGGCGACACGGTTGACGAAGGCGAGCGCCGCGGCGAAGTCCTCGAGCTTCCACTCGCGGACGATCTCATCGCCCTCGCGTTCCCAGTCGCTGGTGGCCAGTCGCGCCGAGATCTCGTCGTCGGTGAGCAGCTGTGTCATATCGTTCTCCTTGAAATGCGCATCGTCAGTCTCGTCCCCTCCGCGACCGAGATGCTGTTCGCGCTCGGGCTCGGGCCCGAGGTTATCGCCGTCACCCACGAGTGCGACTACCCGCCCGCGGCCGTCGAACTGCCCAGAGTCACCCGCGACGTGCTGCCCGCGGGGCTCAGCCCGGTGGAGATAGATGCGGCGGTGCGCGAGCTCACGCTCGCGGGCGAGCCCATCTACGAGCTCGACGCCGACGCGCTGATAGACCTGCGTCCCGACCTCATCGTGACCCAGGCGCTGTGCGCTGTCTGCGCCGTCTCCCACGATGACGTCCAGGCCGTGGCCCAGGAGATCGATACCCATCCCCAGGTCATCGCGCTCGATCCGCACACCATCGGCGAGGTCCTCGGGGACGCCCGCACACTGGCCCAGGCCACCGACCGCAAGGACGCCGCGGTCGCGCTCATCGGCGACGCCGCGGCGCGCATCGATCGCGTCAGGCTCGCCGTGCGCGGCGCCCGGCGCCCGCGCGTGGCGGCGCTCGAGTGGCTCGATCCCCCGTTCGCCGCCGGACACTGGACCCCCCAGCTCATCGATTACGCAGGTGGCGAGGATGTCCTCGGGTTCGCCGGCGAGCACTCCGAGCAGCGCGACTGGGAGGAGATCGCGCTCGCCTCGCCTGACATCGTGATCGTCATGCCGTGCGGGTACGACGCCGAGATCGCCCATCGCGAGGCGGAGATGCATCGTGACGAGCTGCTCGCCGTCGGCGCGGGCGAAGTGGTGGCCGTCAATGCGTCGGCCTACTTCTCCCGTCCCGGGCCCCGGATCGTCGATGGACTCGAGCTCCTCGCGAGCATCCTGCACCCCGACCGGGTGCCCGAGGCGCCCGGCGAGGCGCTCACGGTCGAGCTCTGAGCGCCCGCACCGTCCTCCTGCTGCACTCCTCGAGCGGCCGCTACGGTGCGGACCGCCAGCTCGCGCTGATCGCCTCGGGGCTCGACCGCTCCCGTTACACGCCGCTCGTCGTCCTCCCGGACGAGGGCGAGCTGGCGGAAGATCTGCGCCGCGCCGACGTCGAGGTGCTCGTGCGGCCGCTCGCCGTGGTGCGCCGGGCGCAGCTCACGCCGCGCGGGCTCTCGGCGCTCGCCGCCGCCGCTGCCCGGGACGCCTTGGCCCTGCGCGAGCTCGCCCGTGTCCGGCACGCCGCCCTCATTCATTCCAACACCTCGGTCATCCTCGGCGGTGGCGCTGCCGCCGCGACGGCCCGCCTCCCCCACCTGTGGCACGTCCGCGAGATCTACCCCGGCTCGGCCTTTGAGCGGGCGTGGCCGGCGTTCAGGAGGGTGCTCCTCTGCGCCGCCGCGCTCCCGTGCGTATCGCGCGCCACCGCTGCCCAGTTCGGGGGCTCGCCGCGAGCGCGAGTGGTCCCCGATGGACTGGCGACGGGGTCCCGGCGTGCGCCCCGCGCCGCCGCCCGCGCCGCGCTCGGCCTGCCCGACGACGCGCGAGGCGGGCCGGACCCGCCCGTGATCGCCGTACTCGGGCGGATCTCCGGCTGGAAGGGTCAGGACGTGCTCGTACGCGCGCTCGCCGAGCCCGAGCTCGCGGATCGAGGGGCGCTCGCGCTCATCGCCGGAGCGGCGTGGCCCGGTGCCGAGGAGCGCACGGAGGCGGTGCGCGAGCTCGTGCGCGCGCTCGGCCTCGAGCGGCGTGTCCACTTCGTCGGCTTCCGCGATGACGTCGAGAACGTCTACGGGGCCGCCGACATCGTCGCCGTCCCCTCGACCTCGCCCGACCCGC
>DATCEM010000572.1:0-2693 GCA_036510175.1 Solirubrobacteraceae bacterium
CATCGAGGGCGCCGAAGGGCTCGTCGAGCAGGAGCACGCGGGGCTCGCGCGCGAGCGCGCGCGCGAGCGCCACTCGTTGGCGCTCGCCCCCTGAGAGCTGCCGCGGCCGAGCGTGTGCGAGGTGCGCGACTCCGAAGCGCTCGAGGAGGTCAGGACGCTCGCGCTTGGCGGCGAAGCGAACGTTCCCGGTCACCGTCAAGTGGGGGAACAGGCCGTAATCCTGTGGCAGGTATCCGATGCGACGCCGCTCCGCGCTCAGACGAACCCCCCGCTCGGCGTCGAACCAGAGCTCGGCGCCGAGGGCGATGCGTCCGGCGCGCGGGCGTTCGAGCCCGGCGACCGCCTTCAGCAGCGAGGTCTTGCCCGAGCCCGACGGCCCGACGAGAGCGAAGGTCTCGGCGCCGACGCTCAGCGCGGCGCGAAGATCGAACGCGCGCCGCGGGAGGTCGATGTCGATGTCGAGGAGGTCCATAGGCGCGGGAGGAGCTTCGAGGTGAGAAGGATCGCAGCGCTCACGAGGAGCAGGAGCACGCCGATGGCCACCGCCCCATCGATGTTGTCCCCAGAGAAGTCGAAATAGACCGCGAGGGGGAGCGTCTGGGTAGAGCCCTGGAGGCTGCCGGCGAAGAGGATCGTCGCCCCGAACTCCCCGATACCGCGCGCGAACGCGACCGCGCCGGCCGCGCCGAGCCCTCCGGCGGCGAGTGGCACAGCGACGCGGACCATCCGACGCAGCGACCCCGCGCCGAGGGTCCCGGCAACATCGATCAGGGTCGGGTCGACGGCCTCGAACGCGGCGATCGCGCCGCGCATATAGAACGGGCTGGCGACGAACAGGACGCACATGACAACCGCCGACTGCGCAAAGACAGGATTGGTGATGGCGAAGGTGTTGAGCGTCCCCCCGAGCAGCCCGTCGGGGCCGAAGGCCACCAACAGGGCGATCCCGGCCACGGCGGGTGGCATAACCAGGGGGAGTTCGATCAGCGTGAGCACGACGCTGCGACCGCGAAAACGCGAGCGGCCGAGGACGTAGGCGACGGGCGTGCCGAAACCGATCATGAGCACGAAGGCGATCGCGTTGGTCTTCAGCGAGACCTTGATCGCGTCGCTGGCCACCTTGGTCCCGAAGCCGTGGATCAGATCGTGCACGGGCTGGTAGGTGACCAGCGCGACGATCGGGAGCATGAGGAACGCCATCACGGCCGTGATGGCGATCACCGTGATGGCGGCGACGGCGACGCGCCCGAGCGTGGAAACCCACGCCCGGGCGCTGCCGTCGACGATCGCCCGGCCGCTGCTAGCGGCTGAGCTCACTTCGGGGGCGGGCCAAAGCCGGCAGCCTTGAGCGTCGCCTGTCCCTTGGCCGCGAGCACGGATGCGACGAACGCGGTCGCCGCGGAGGGGACGGGGGCCTTCTTGACCACCGCGATCTCGTCGACCGTCCCGGGCTTGGCCTTGGCCGGGAGCCTGACCACATCGACCTTGCCCTTCGCCGAGTCGGCGTCGGTGATGTAGACGAATCCGACGTCAGCGGCGCCCGAAGCGACGTCCGCCACCACCTGCGTGACATCCGTCGCCTGGCTGACCACGTTCTTCATCGCCGGCGTGGTGATGCCGAGGTTCGTGAACGCGGTCCGGGCATAGTCGCCGCACGGGACCGTCACGTTACAGATGATGATCTTCACGCCCTTCTTGGTGATGTCGTTGACCGAGGTGATGTGCGCCGGGTTGCTCTTGGGCACGATCATCACGAGCGTGTTGGTGGCGAACGGCACCGGTTTGTCGATCAGGCCCTTGGCCAGCAGCACCGCGGGGTCCTTGGGACTCGCCGCGGCATATACGTCGGCCGGCGCCCCCTGCTCGACATCCGTTGCCAGGGCGCCCGACCCGCCGAACGTGTACTTCGCGTTCGCGTCGATCATCGGCATCACGTTGGTCAGTGACGCCGCCGCCAGGACGATCGGGGGCGAGGTGCTCGAAGTGGTGGTGGTCGCCGGCGCGGGCGCGGGCGTCTTGGCCTTCGTCGATGTCGTCTTAGAGCTGCTTCCGCAGCCCACGGCGAGCGCCGAGACTCCGATCGCCGCGAGCGCCGCGGCGTAGCGCCGAGCGTTTGATGAGGGCATGGATAGAACTCCCTGCTTGTTGGACACGACAACTGCGCGGGCAGCCTACGACAGAATCCGGGCATGCCGCCGGGATACTGGACTAGGATCAGGTTATGGGACGTCAATCCCTCCTGCGCAGCCATCGGCTCCAGTGCGGCCTCACCCAGGCCGAACTGGCCCTGAGGGCGGGCGTCAGCCGCCAGCTCATAGCCGCTGTCGAGGCCGGCCACAACGCTCCGGCCGTGGATGCGGCGCTCGGCCTCGCGCGAGCGCTGGGCACCACCGTCGAGGAGCTCTTCGCCGAGCCGAGCCCCGACGTCGTCCTCGCCCTCGGCGGGCGCCTACGCGACGGCACCGCGATCCGCGTGGGACGTGTCGGCGAGCAGCTCGTCGCCGCCGAGCTCGCCGATCACGGCGTCGCCGGAGCGGCCTGGGCCAAGCCCGACGGCGTGCTCGACACGGGCCGCCTGCGCCTCTTCCCCGGCGCCGCCCCGGCCGGATGCGTGCTCGCCGGCTGCGACCCCGCCTTCGGCGTCGCCGAGGCCATGCTCGGCGGGCTCGGCTCCCGGAGCTTGCTCGCGATCT
>DATCEM010000573.1:0-3737 GCA_036510175.1 Solirubrobacteraceae bacterium
CTGGCCCACGAGCCGCTGCTCTACCGCGACCTGAGCGGCCGCGAGAACCTCCGCTATCAGGCTCGGCTCTACGGCGTAGGCCCCGAGCGCGTCGAGGAGCTCCTGCGAGGAGTGCGAATGGAACGCCGGGCCGACGAGCCGGTGCGGCTCCTCTCGCGGGGCATGGTGCAGCGCGTAGCGGTATGCCGCGCCATCCTCCACGACCCCGAGATCCTTCTCCTCGACGAGGCGCGGGCCAACCTCGACCCGGGAGCGAGCGCGCTCGTCGAGCCGCTCGTCGGGCGGCCGGCGGGACGCACCCGCGTGATCACCAGCCACGACCCTCAGGCGGCGCTCGCCGAAGCTGACCTCGCGCTCGGCCTGCGCGACGGCCGGCCCACGTTCTCGCTCCCCGCGGACCAGGTCACTCCCGACCACATCCGCGAGCTCTACGCATGAAGACGGCGCTGACCGTCCTGCGCAAGGACCTCCTGCTCGAGCTCCGCACGCTCGAGACGATCCCCGCGATGGCGCTGTTCTCGATCACCACCTTCGTGATCTTCCACTTCGGCCTGAACCGCCCGACGATCGACGGCCAGCTCGCCGCCGGCGTGCTCACGGTAACCCTCCTCTTCGCGGGCATCCTCGGCGTCAACCGGCTCTTCGTGGCCGAGCGCGAGCAGGGGGGCATGGACGCCTTCCTCCTCGCCCCCGTCGACCGCTCGGCCCTGCTCCTGGCCAAGGCGAGCGCGCTCTTCCTCTTCCTCGCCGCGCTCGAGGTCGTCGCCGTACCCGCTTTCAGCCTGCTCCTGCTCGGACCCTCGCTCGGCCCCGCGCTCCCATCACTCATCGCCGTGCTCGTCCTGGCCGACCTGGGGATCGCCGTGATCGGCACGCTGGTGTCCGCGCTCGCGGTCCAGACGCGAGCGCGCGACGTGATCGGGCCGGTCATCGGACTGCCCCTCCTCATCCCCGCGCTGATCGCCACGGCGCGCGCGATCGGGCCTCTGCTCGGGAGCCGCGGACCGGCTCCGCTGCCGGGGAAGTGGCTCCTCATCCTCGCTCTTTATGATTTGGTGTTCGCTCTGGTCGCATACGCCGTCTTCGACTTTCTCTTGGAGGACTGACGTGCCCACCTACGGGAAGGGCCTTCGGGGCCTCTCCATCCTCACCCTCGTGACGATTACCGCCGCGCTCGTGCTGGTGTTCTTCTACGCGCCGCTCGATGCCAGCCAGGGCTTCATCCAGAAGATCTTCTATATCCACGTGCCGCTGGCGATCGTCTCGCTCTGCGGGTTTGTCTTCGGCGGCCTACTCGCGGTGATGCACCTGCGCACCGGCGACCGGCGGTGGGACATGCGCTCCTACGTGGCGATCCACATGGCGCTGATCTTCGGCGTCGCGGCGCTCGTCGCGGGGTCGATCTGGGCCAAGGCGTCCTGGGGTCACTGGTGGGTGTGGAACGACCCGACGCTCGTCTCCTACCTCATCGTCCTGCTCATGTTCGCCACCTACACGCCGTTTCGCTTCTCGATCGAGGATCCCGAGCGCCAGGCCCGCTACGCGAGCGTGTTCGCCATCCTCGGCGGCGCCTTCGTCCCCCTGAACTTCATCGCCGTGCGGGCCGCGCAGGGCTTCGTGCACCCGCGCGTGCTTACGCTCACGGGGAGCAACCTCCCCGGTCCCATGCTCCTCACCTTCCTCGTCTCGCTCCTCGGCATCACGCTCCTCTACGTGACCCTGTGGAAGTACGAGATGGCGGCCAAGAACGCCCGCATCCAGATGCGCATGCTGCGCCGCCGCCTATTCGGAGATGACGACATCAGCCCGCTCCAGCGCAGCGCGGCGCCCACGCTATGAGCCTGTTCGCCATCGCCCCCGCCCTGCCCCTACACGCCGCGGGCAAGTACGTCGCCGGCGCGTACATCGTTTTTGTCCTCGTTATCCTGATCTATGTAACGATCATGGCGATCAGACTCGGCCGCACCGAGCGCGCGCTCGTCGAGCTCAACGACGACCTCGCGCGGCGGGAAGAGGGCAGCGGCGATCCGGCGGCCCCCGGCGATCCGGCGGCCCCCGGCGCGCCCGCTCGCCGCGACCCCCACCCCGAGGCCGCTCGCCTGAGCGGCGCGGGACGGGGACCTGGAGACTCACCGCTGTGAGCGAGCTTCTGTGCATCGGCGTCTCGCACAAGACCGCGCCCGTGGAGGTCCGCGAGCGGCTCGCGCTGAGCGAGGGCCGCGCCGCCGAGTTCCTGCGTGACCTGCGGGGCGACACCGACGTGCACGAAGCCGTGGGCATCTCGACCTGTAACCGGATGGAGCTCTACCTCGTCGTCGGCGATCCGGTGGAGGCCGAGAGTGCCGCGCTGACCATGCTCGCGAGCCAGTCGGGGATCCGCCCCACCGAGCTCGCACCGGGGATCTTCACCCACCGCAACTGCGAGGCCGCGCGCCATCTCTACCGCGTGACCGCGGGGCTCGACTCGATGGTCGTCGGCGAAGCCGAGGTCCAAGGACAGGTCAAGCGCGCCTATGACGGCGCCCTGGCGGCGCAGACCACCGGCCCCCTGACCAACAGGATGTTCAAAGCGGCGCTCGCGACGGGCAAGCGGGTGCGCAGCGAGACGGCGATCGGCGCCGGTGCGCTCAGCCTGCCCGCGGTGGCGGTGACGCTCGCGCGCGAGCTCCTCGGCGAGCTCAGGGGCCGCGAGGTGGTGATCGTGGGCACCGGCGAGACGAGCGAGCTCACCGCTCGCGCGCTGGCCGACAGCGGCGTGAAGACGGTGTTCGTGGCCAACCGACGGCACGACCGGGCGATCAGCCTGGCGCGCCGCTTCGGCGGCGAGACCGTCAGCTTCGACGAGCTCCCGTCCGCGCTGCATCGGGCCGACATCGTCGTCGCCGCCACCGCCTCCCCGCATCTCCTGCTCGAGGCCGAGGAGGTCGTGGCGGTGATGCGCGCACGCCAGGGCCGCGCGCTGCTCATGATCGACCTCGCGGTCCCCCGCGACATCGACTCCGCCTGTGACTCAATCGACGGCGTCAGCCTCTACGACATCGACGATCTCGAGGCGGTCATCGACCGTAACCGGTCCGTCCGCGCGGCCGAGGCCCGCCGGGCCGAAGGCATCGTCGAGGAGGAGATCCAGCACTTCGCCACCTGGCTCGGGTCGCTCGAGGTGCTCCCGACGCTGGCCGCGCTGCGCGAGCGCGGCCGCGCGATCGCCGAGCAGGTGCTGCTCGAGAACTCGGGCAAATGGGAGTCCGCTTCGGACCGGGACCGCGCGCGCGTCGACGCGCTCGCCCACGCCGTGGTAAGCCGCCTGCTCCACGAGCCGACCTTGCGCATGAAGGAGCTGCGGGGAGACCGCGTCCACGCCCGCATGCAGCTCGTCCGGGAGCTCTTCGGACTCGATGCCGCGGACGAAGGGGCAGCGGCCGATCCCCTCGCCGAGGTCGCTGAGGTGCGCGAGCTCGGTCAGCTCCGGCGCCGGCAGCCAGGCGCTTGACCGGAGTGATCCGGGTGGGGACGCGCGGGAGCACTCTCGCGCTCGCCCAGGCACGCTGGGTCGCCGACCGACTCCTCGACGATGTCGAGCTGGTGACGGTTACCGTCGCCGGCGATCGCGGCGCCGCGGTGGGCGACAAGTCGCGCTGGGTCTCAGAGCTCGAGCACGCGCTCCTGCACGGCGACATCGACCTCGCCGTGCACTCGGCCAAGGATGTTCCCGCGGACCTGGCCCCGGGGCTCGAGCT
>DATCEM010000574.1:0-2746 GCA_036510175.1 Solirubrobacteraceae bacterium
GGCTCGAGATCGCGATCTCCGAGGTGCTCTCGGACGTGACGCACGAGATGGGCTCGCCGGACGCGGCCGGTGGCCTCGAGAAGGATGGGGTCGAGGCCCACCTGCAGGAGCTGCTCGCCGAGCGCCCGGAATGGTGCGGCGAGGGGTTCCGGCTCGTGCGCCGCGAATGGCCGACGGACATCGGGCCCGTAGACCTGATGTGCCGCGACGACGAGGAGGAGTGGGTGGCGGTCGAGATCAAGCGGGTGGCCGGAATCGAAGCCGTCGAGCAGTTGACGCGCTACCTCGAGCGGATCCGGCTGGACCCGGCCCTGGCCTCGTGCCGCGGCGTCCTGGCGGCGCAGACGATCAAGCCGCAGGCGCGGGTGCTGGCCGAGTCGCGCGGGATCGCCTGGGTCGAGGTCGATCTCGCGGTGCTGCGCGGCGAGCGGGAGCCGGCGCTGACGTTGTTCGTCGCATGAGCGAGGAGGCGGTACTTCTCACCGAGCGCCGCGGCCGGGTGCTCGTGGTCACGATCAACCGTCCCGAGCAGCGCAACGCGATCAATCTGGCGGTGGCCGAGGGAATCGCGGCGGCGCTCGATGCGCTCGACGACGACGCCGAGCTGTCGCTCGGCGTGCTCACGGGGGCGGGGAAGGGCTTCTGCGCGGGGATGGATCTGAAGGCCTTCGTCGCCGGCGAGCGACCGTATGTGGGCGACCGCGGCTTCGCGGGGATCGTCCAGCGGCCGCCCAGCAAGCCGCTGATCGCGGCGATCGAGGGGTTCGCCGTGGCCGGCGGGCTCGAGATCGCCTTGGCCTGTGACCTGATCGTGGCGGCGCGCGGGGCCAAGCTCGGGATTCCCGAGGTCAAGCGCTCGCTCGTGGCCGCGGGCGGCGCGCTCCTCCGTCTCCCGCGCGCGCTTCCACGCGGCGTGGCGATGGAGCTCGCGCTCACCGGCGATCCGATCTCGGCCGAGCGCGGGCACGAGCTCGGGCTCGTGAGCCGGTTGGCCGACCCCGGGGAGGCGCTCGATCAGGCGCTCGAGCTCGCGGAGGCGATCGCCGCCAACGGCCCCCTCGCGCTCGCCGCGACGAAACGGATTCTCACCGAGGGGCCGGACTGGCCCGAGGCCGAGTTCTGGCAGCGACAGGGCGAGATCGCCGGACCCGTGTTCGGCTCCGCCGACGCCAGGGAGGGCGCGACGGCGTTCGCCGAGAAGCGCGCGCCGGTGTGGGAAGGGCGCTAGCGCCGGCCTAAGCCTCGTCCGGCCCCGGCCCCCACGCGGTGGCCACGAGCGACCGCGAGCCACCATGATCGCGATGCTCGCAGAGATAGATGCCCTGCCACGTGCCGAGCGCGAGGCGCCCTGCGGCGATGGGCAGGGTCAACGACGGTCCGAGGAGCGCGGCCTTGACGTGGGCCGGCATGTCGTCGGGTCCTTCGAGCGTGTGCGTCCAGTAGCGCGCGTCCTCGGGGACTGCCTGGTTGAACCAGGTCTCGAAATCGCGACGGACGTCCGGGTCGGCGTTCTCGTTCAGGGCCAGCGACGCCGAGGTGTGGCGAATGAGTAGGTGGAGCATGCCGATCTCGACCGCGCCGAGCTCGGGGAGCGCCTGGAGGATCTCGCCCGTCACCAGGTGAAATCCGCGCGGCTGCGGCGCGAGTCTGAGCTGTCGCTGGAGCCACACGGGTTGGAGCCTAGAGGCCGCGCAGGGATATAAGCTCGGCGGGGTGAGCGACGGACCCGCGGGCGGCCCCAGATGACCTCCTGGCTGTTCGCGCGCAAGCGACTGCGCGCGAGCGTGTTCGTGGCGGTGACGCTGGTCGCCACGGGCGTGGGACTCGCGCTCTACTTCGTCGACCCGCTCCACGAGATCGAGCTCAAGACGATCGACGCGCGCTTCCAGATCCGCGGCGCCGAGCCACCGCCCGCCGACCTGGTCGTCGTTGCCGTCGACGACGAGACGTTCGACCACCTCGGCCTGCAGTGGCCGTTCCCGCGCCGGGTGCAGGCGCGCATGCTGAGCAACGTCACCGGCGAGAAGCCGAAGGCGGTAGCGGTGGATATCCAGTTCAGCGAGCGCTCGAGCCTCGGGGAGAACGATGACATCGCGCTCCTCACCGCGCTCCAGAACAGCAACCACAAGGTCGTGCTCGCCAATGACGAGCCCAGCTCGTCGGGTCAGATCCAGGAGTTCGGTGCCAACGGCAACAAGCTCCTCTCCGAGGTCGGCGCCACTGCGGCGGACGGGGCCTTTCCCAACGACCCCGACGGTGTTATCCGCCGGCTGCCCCTCTCGGTCTCTCATCTCGTCGGCCTCGACGTCGCCACGGCCGACGTGGTGAGGGGACGGCGAATCCATGTGCCCTCGGGCAACACCGCGTGGATCGACTACTACGGTCCGCCGGGCACGATCCCCACCGTCCCCTTCTGGGAGGTGTACACGGGCAAGGTCAACTTCTACGAGGTCCACGGGCGCCGCGTTCCCATCAGCCGCCGGCTCCGCCCCGACTTCTTCCGGAACAAGATCGTTGTGGTCGGCGCCACGGCCGCCACCCTGCAGGATCTGCACGAGACGTCCGTGTCGCGGGGCTTGATGATGTCGGGCCCGGAGATTCACGCCCAGGCGATCGGCACCGCCCTGGCCGGTTTCCCGCTGCGTAACGTCTCCACCGCGGTCGACGTCATAGTGATCGCCTTGATGGGTCTGCTCGTGCCCCTGACGAGCATCAGGCTGTCGTTCGCGGCCTCGGTTCCCGTGAT
>DATCEM010000575.1:0-8058 GCA_036510175.1 Solirubrobacteraceae bacterium
CCGTCCACCACGAGCGCGGCCCCCGCCGCGTGGGCCACATGAGCGCAGCCCTCGATGTCGGCGGCCATCCCGTAGTACGTGGGCGAGACGACGAAGGCGGCGCGCGCGCCGGGGGTCTGGGCCAGCGCGATCTCGAGCGCCTCCGGGGTGACGCCGTGGGCCATGCCCAGCTCGCCGTCGTACTCGGGCACGACGAAGCCGACGGTGCCGCCGCTGAGGACGAGGCCGTCGATGAGGCTCGCGTGGCTGTTGCGCTGGAGGACGACGGACGCGCCCGGAGGAGCGAGCGCGAGGCACAGGGCGTGGTTGCCCTGGGTCGCTCCGTTGGTGAGGAACCACGTGCGCCCGGCATCGTAGGCCTCCGCCGCCAGGCGCTCGGCGCGCTCGTAGGGGGTCGGCGAGGGCCCGACGTCGATCCCGTGGATGTCCTGGGGCACGTCGAGAAGCAGCGCGCGGGCTCCGAGCGCGGCGCGGAGGCCGGGGTCGGCTCCGACGCCGCCCTTGTGTCCCGGGATGTGGAAGCGCGTCGAGCCGCGGAAGCCGTATGCGGTCACTGCATCGAGGTAGGGCGCGACCGGCTGCTCGGGTTCGTCCTCCTCGTGTGGCCGGCCGGGCGGCTGCGTCACCGGGCGGCCTTCAGCAGGTACGCGCGCACGAACCCGTCGAGGTCGCCGGCCAGGACTCGGTTGGCGTCACCCATCTCGTAGTCGGTGCGGTGGTCCTTGACCATCGTGTAGGGATGCAGGACATAAGAGCGGATCTGGGAGCCGAAGTTGACGTCCTGGGCCTCGCCCTTCTCCCTGGCGATCTCTTCGCGGCGCTTGCGCTCCTCGAGCTCGACCAGCCGCGAGCGGAGCATGGCCATCGCCGTGGCCTTGTTCGAGGACTGCGAGCGCTCGTTCTGGCACTGGACGACGACTCCCGTCGGCCGGTGGGTGATCCGGACCGCCGAGTCGGTCTTATTGACGTGCTGTCCGCCGGCGCCGCTGGCCCGGTAGGTGTCGATCTGCAGGTCGTCGTCATCGATCTCGACCTCGCCGGTTCCCTCGACGACGGGCGAGACCTCGACCCCGGCGAAGCTCGTCTGCCGGCGGTTGGCGGAGTCGAAGGGCGAGAGTCGCACGAGCCGGTGGACCCCCTTCTCGGCGCCGTAGAGCCCGTAGGCGTTCTCGCCCTTGACGCGGAAGGTCGCCGACTTAATGCCCGCCTCCTCACCCGGTGAGAGCTCGAGCAGGTCGACGCCGAAGCCGCGCTTCTCCGCCCAGCGCATCTCCATTCGCAGGACCATGTCGGCCCAGTCCTGCGCGTCGGTCCCGCCGGCGCCCGCGTTGACGGTGACCAGCGCGTCGCCGGCGTCGTAGCGCCCGGAGAACAGCCGCTCCTCCTCGAGCGCGTCAAGGCGCGCCACCACGGTCACGACCTGCTCTTCGAGCTCGGAGGCCATTTCCGGATCCTCCTCGGCGAGCTCGGCGAGCGGCTCGAGGTCTTCGACGTCGCGCTCGAGCGCGCGGTAGGTCTCGAGCTTGCGCGTGGTTCGCGCGTGCTCGGCACTCACCCGTGCCGCGCGCTCCTGGTCGTCCCAGAAGCCGGGAGCCCCCATCTCGGCTTCAAGCGCGCTCGCGCGCTCACTCAGCGCAGCCGGGTCAAAGATAGTCCGCGAGCAGATTGAGCTGGTCGCGGATCGCCGCCAGGCGCTGGGAGAGCGGCTCTGAAGGGGCGGTCGACATCTGACTCAACCCTAGCAGCGGGCAGACCGGGAGCTCAGCGTCGCCGACGGGCCTCCCGGGCAGCATGCCGGGCGTCGTGCCGCTCGCGCCTGCTCCGGAAGTTGGCCAGGTCCTGCTCGACGCGCTCGAGGTCGGGGGCGGGGCCGTACAGGCGCCAGCCGCTGCGGATCAGAGGAACGAGGCAGACGAGCGCGATCCAGATCGGCCAGAACATCCCGTGTGCCCCGGCGAGGATCCAGAACGCCGTGCAGATGACGAACAGCGTTAGTCCGCCGCCCCCCTCCTGCAAGAGCTGCGCGCGCAACTCCCCCCGGCGCTCGGCGAGCTCGGCCTTGCGCTGCGCGGAGGAGACGGGAAGGCGCGGAAGGTCCCGGCGGATCGTGCTCAGCTCGCGCTGGGTCTGCGCGCGAACGGCGGCCTGCACCCGCTCGTCCATCTCCTCCTCGGTCAGCCGGCCCGCCGCGAAGTGCTCCCGGATCTCCTGAGCGGCGCGCTCGCGGTCCTGGTCGGAGACGCGGAGATCCGCGATCTCCTGAGCGGCGCGCTCGCGGTCCTGGTCGGAGACGCGGAGATCCGCGGGATCGCTCACGCGCTAGGAGCCATGGCACTTCTTGAACTTCTTGCCCGACCCGCACCAGCAGGGGTCGTTGCGCCCGAGCTGATCGGCCTCGTCGACACGACGCTGCTCGACGGGGGGCGGCGGCGCGGGCTCCTCACCCACCGCGGTTCCGGCTTCCGCGGCCGCCGCGGCCATCGCGACCGCGCCCTGCGCCTGCATGCCCCCGCCGGAGTACCTGACGTTGCGGCCCCCGGTCGAGGAGCTCGCGGCGGGACTCGGTCGCACCGACGGCGGCGGGGCCTGGGGCACCTCTCCGTTCTCGGTGGCGAAGGTGAACTCGACGTGGAAGAGGTTGCGCGCGAAGTCGTTCCACACCCCGTTCATGAGGTCGTGGAACAGGGTGAAGGCCTCGTTCTTGTAGGCGACCAGAGGCTCGATCTGCGCGAACCCGCGCAAGTGGATGCCCTCGCGCAGGTAGTCCATGTCGTAGAGGTGCTCGCGCCAGCGCAGGTCGATGATCTGCATGAGGACGTTGCGCTCCAGATACCGCATGAGCTCTGACCCGAGCTCCTCCTCGCGGGCGTCGTAGTGCGCGAGCACCTCCCGCTGAAGCTGCTCGGTGAGCTCCTGACGGTCGAGCTGACTGGTGTCGAACGACCCGATGCCGCTGTGGGCGGGAAGGATCTCCTCGACCCGGCGCACCACGCCGTCGAGATCCCACTCCTCGACGAAGTCGCTCGCCGTGTACTCCTCGACGAGACGCTCGATGACGTTCCCGATCTCCTCGCGCGCCGCGTCGCTCATGTCGCGGCCCTCGAGCACCTCGTCGCGATAGTGATAGATCACGTCGCGCTGCTGGTTGAGCACGTCGTCGTACTCGAGCGTGTGCTTGCGCTGGAGGAAGTGCTGCTCCTCGACCTTGCGCTGCGCCTTCTCGATCTGCTTGGAGAGCATCCCGGCCTCGATCGGCTCCTCGTTGCCCGCCTCGTCGACGGTGCCGAGGCGATCGAGGATCTTGTAGATCCGCTCGCCCGCGAACAGGCGCACGAGGTCGTCCTGAGCCGAGAGGAAGAAGCGCGACTCGCCCGGATCGCCCTGGCGGCCGGCGCGGCCCCGGAGCTGGTTGTCGATCCGGCGGGACTCGTGGCGCTCGGTGCCGAGGATGAACAGCCCGCCGGCATCGAGAACCTGCTCGCGGGCCGCCTCGATGCGCCGCTCGACCTCGGGCAGGACCTTCTGGAAGTGCTCGTCGTAGTCGGGGTCGTCGGGCTTCAGGCCGAGCTTGGCCACCTCGAGCTGCGCGAGGTGCTCGGGGTTGCCGCCGAGCTTGATGTCGACGCCGCGGCCGGCCATGTTCGTCGCGATGGTCACGGCGCCCGGGGCGCCGGCCTCGGCGATCGTCTCGCCCTCGCGCTCGGCGTTCTCCGGCTTGGCGTTGAGCACCGAGTGCTTGATCCCCTTGCGCTTCAGGTGCTCGGCGAGCAGCTCTGAGACCTCGACGGAGATCGTCCCCACGAGCACCGGCTGGCCGGCGGCGTTGCGGGTCTCGATCTCCTTGGCCACGGCCGCCCACTTGCCCTCCTTGGTCTTGTAGACCTGGTCGTTGCGGTCACCGCGGACCATCGGGCGATTGGTGGGAATCTGGACCACCGGGAGCTCGTAGATCTTCATGAACTCGGTGGCCTCGGTCAGCGCCGTCCCGGTCATGCCCGCGAGCTTGTCGTACATGCGGAAGTAGTTCTGCAGGGTGATCGTCGCCAGGGTCTGGTTCTCCTCCTGGACGCGCACCCCCTCCTTGGCCTCGACGGCCTGGTGGAGTCCCTCGGACCAGCGGCGACCGTCGAGGATGCGCCCGGTGAACTCGTCGATGATCTTCACCTCGCCGTCGATCACCGCGTAGTCGACGTCGCGCTTGAACAGCGACTCGGCCTTGAGCGACTGGATCAGGTGGTTGACCAGGTGCCCGTTCTCCGCCCGGTAGAGGTGGTCGATGCCCAGGAAGCGCTCGGTCTTGGCGACACCGCGCTCGGTCACCGCGACCGTCTTGTGCTTCTCTTCGAACTCGTAGTCGAAGTCGGCGATGAACTCCTTCTTCATCCGCGGGTCCATCCCGTCCGGCGTCTCGCCAGGCTCGAGCTTCGGGGCGAGCCGCGCGAACTTGGCGTACAGGTCGGCCGCCTGCTCGGGGGCGCCCGAGATGATCAGCGGGGTCCTCGCCTCGTCGATGAGGATGTTGTCCACCTCGTCGACGACGGCGAACGCGTGATAGGGCGACTGGCCCTCCTCGGGCTTCGGGCGACCTCCGTGCTGGACCTTCTCGTCGAGCGACGTCGCCATGTTGTCGCGCAGGTAGTCGAAACCGAACTCGGAGTTCGTCCCGTAGGTCACGTCGGCGGCGTAGGCCGCCCGCTTCTCCTCGTAAGGCTGCATGTTCTGGAGCACGCCGACGGTCACGCCGAGGGCGTCGTAGAGCGGCTTCATCCACATCGCGTCGCGGCGGGCGAGGTAGTCGTTGACCGTGACGACGTGGACCCCCCGGCCGCCGATGGAGTTGAGGACCACGGCGAGGGTGGCGGTCAGCGTCTTTCCCTCGCCGGTCTTCATCTCGGCGATCGCCCCGTCGTTCAGGACCATGCCACCGATGAGCTGAACGTCGAAGTGCCGCATCCCCATCGCCCGCTTGCCCGCCTCGCGCACGAGGGCGAAGCACTCATAGATGAGATCGTCGAGCTTCTCACCGCCCCGAGCGCGCTCGCGCAGCTCGTCGGCGGCCTCGCGCAGCTCGTCATCGGTGTAGTGCTCTACCTCGGCCTCGTGAGCGTTGATCCGGCCGACGCGCTGCTCGTAGGATTTGAACTTCTTGGCTTCGCCCATGCGAAGCGCGCGGTCCAGGAAGGACATGAGGCTAGGGTAGCAACGAGTCCCGGTAGGCGGAGGACGTCGCGAGCTGTGTCGCCGGCCTCGTCGTGATGAGAAATCGGGCCAGGAAACGCCCTGGTTCCGGCCCTCCGGGCCCTACGCCGCGGGTGAGACGTCTCCCGGGAAGGGCGACTTGTCGACCGCGCGCGCCTCGCGGCGCTTGCGGCGCTTGTCGCGGTGGCGCTTGACCTGGACGGCGAGCTCTTCGGCGCACATGTTGATCGAGTGAACGATGTCGGGCGAGGCGTCCCGGGAGCGGAGCGTGACCCCCTTGAGGTGGAGCGTCGCCTCGGCGACCTGCGAGTCGGCGATCGCGGGGTTGCGCTCCTCGAATACCTCGACCTCGAGCTCCGCCAGCTCGGACACCTGCCGCGAAACCTTTCGGAAGCGCTTGGTCACATGCTCCCTCAGATCGTCGGTGACCGGCAGATTGCGGCCCTTGACTTCGATGCGCATCGACTGACCCCCTTTGAAAGGGATGGGTGTAAACGAGCCTCTCCAGGCTAGTCCTCGCAAGCCTGTTTGTCGATTGCCAGAATGTCCAGTCGTGGCTCCGAAGATCGTGTGGCCGTTCGAGCCGAGCGTGTTGCTCGGCGTCGCGGCCTTCGGGACGGTCTACGTCAAGGGCTGGCGCCGCGCCCGCCTGCCGCGAATGCCCCATCCGCCCGGCTACGGACGGCTGACGCTGTTCCTCCTCGGCCTGCTCACCATTTACATCGCGCTCGCCTCGCCGGTGGATCCGCTTGGCGACCAGCTGCTCGTGATGCACATGCTCCAGCACGTGCTCCTCCTCGACATCGCGCCGATCCTCCTCATCCTCGGGCTGACCAAGGGAATCCTGCGGCCGATCACCCGGCGCATCCGAACGATCGAGAAGCGCGCCGGCTATCTCGCCCACCCCGCGTTCGCGGTCGTCCTCTACGCCGGGTCGATGTGGTTCTGGCACATACCCGCGATGTACGACCTCGCTCTGCGCCACGCGAACATCCACGCGCTCGAGCACACCATGTTCATGCTCGCGGGATCGCTCTACTGGTGGTACCTCATCTCCCCCATCCGCAGCCGGATGCGGCGCGGCGGGGCGGGGCCGATCGTCTACATGGTGAGCACGAAGCTCCTCGTCGGCGTCCTCGGGATCGGGCTCGCTTTCGCCCCGGACGCCCTCTACTCCTACTATCGGCACCAGCCCCGCTACTGGGGCCTCTCCGCCGTCGAGGACCAGTCGATGGCCGGGCTCCTGATGGCGCTCGAGCAGTCAATTGTCATGGGCATCGCCTTGGTGGCCCTCTTCTTCCAGATGATCAACGAGTCCGAGCGCCAGTCACAGCGAGCTGAGAAGCTGGAGATGGCAGCGGAGTCGGCGAGCGCGGCGCGCGCGGCGAACTAGTGCCACGACTGCCTAGAGCCAGGACTGCCGGTAATCCGCCTGCTCGGGCGTGGGCTCGTCGATTTTCACGCCCAGGGCCGCGAGCTTGAGCCGGCCGACCTCGTTGTCGATCGCTGCGGGAACCTGGTGAACGCCCGGCCGGAGGTCCGCGTGATCGCGGACGAGCTCCTCGATGCACAGCGCCTGGAGCGCGAAGGAGACGTCCATCACCGCGGCCGGGTGCCCTTCGGCGGCGGCGAGGTTTACCACCCGTCCGTGGGCGAGGAGATTTAGCCGCCGTCCGGAGATCTCGTACTGCTCGACCAGCGGGCGCACCTCGCGGGCGGGACCGGTGGCGCGCTCGCGCAGCTCGTCGAGATCGATCTCGACATCGAAATGGCCCGCGTTGGCGAGCACGGCGCCGTCCTTCATCCGCTCGAAGTGCTCGCCGCGCAGGACGCGTCGCGAGCCCGTGACGGTGACGAAGATGTCGCCGCGCTGCGCGGCATCGAGCACGGGCATGACCTCGTATCCGGCCATCCGCGCCTCGAGCGCGCGCAGCGGTTCGATCTCACACACGATCACCGCGGCGCCCGCCCCCCGAGCGCGCTCGGCGACGCCCTGGCCCGCCCACCCGTAGCCGATCACCACCAGCGTGTGTCCGGCGAGGAGCACGTTGCTCGCCCGCACGATCCCATCGAGCGCCGATTGGCCAGTTCCGTGGCGGTCGTTGAGCGCCCGTTCGGTTCGCGCCTCGTTGACCGCGAGGACGGGGCATGCGAGCTCGCCGGCGGCCTCGAGGCGCCGCAATCGCACGAGACCCGTGGTCGTCTCCTCGGTCCCTCCGATCAACGCGCTCAGCGCCTCGCCGCCCGCCGCGTGCGCGGTCACGAGCAGGTCGGCACCGTCGTCGATGGTGATCTGCGGTGTCTCCGCGAGCAGGGCGCGAACGTGCTTGACGTAGGTGTCGAGATCCTCGCCGCGGCTCGCTCTGACCTCGATGCCGTGATCGCGCACGAGCGCCGCGGCGACGTCATCCTGGGTGGACAGGGGGTTGGCCGAGCACAGGGCGACCTGCGCCCCTCCCGCCTGGAGGGTGCGGACGAGGTTCGCCGTCTCGGCGGTGACGTGCAGGCAGGCCGCGACGCGTATGCCGTCGAGCGGCTGCTCGCTTTCGAAGCGCTCGCGGATCTGGCGCAGGACCGGCATCTGGGCGTCCGCCCACTCGATCCTCGCCTCGCCCGAGGGGGCGAGGGCGAGATCGGCTATTTCATGCTCGCGCCCTTGCGCATGCCGGCGACTCCGGCGCGCCGTCGTGCGCGCGCCGGAGGATCCTTGCGCCATCTAGTAGCGGTAGTGGTCCGGCTTGTAGGGGCCCTCGAGGGGGATGCCGAGGTATTGCGCCTGGTCGGGTGTGAGCTCGGTCAGCCTGACGCCGAGGGCGTCGAGGTGCAGGCGCGCGACCTTCTCATCGAGGTGCTTGGGGA
>DATCEM010000576.1:0-2421 GCA_036510175.1 Solirubrobacteraceae bacterium
CAGACCTGGGGTGCAGCGCGTCCTGCAGTCCGTCGCCTACGAGGTTGAAGGCGAGGACGGTGATGAGCAGCGCCGCCCCGGGGAAAACCATGTACCACCACGCGGTGCTGTAGATGTTGGTGGCGTCCGCGAGCATCGCCCCCCAGCTCGCCGTCGGCGGCTGGATCCCCGCGCCGAGGAACGACAGTGCCGCCTCGAAGAGGATGTTCTGGGGGATGATCAGCGTCGCGTAGACGATGATCGGCGCGACGAGGTTGGGCAGGATCTCGCGGAAGATGATCCGGGTGTTCGAGGCCCCGAGCGAGCGCGCTGCCTCGACGAACTCCTTCTCCCGCAGCGAGAGCACCTGCCCCCGGACGATGCGCGCGATGTAGGTCCAGTTGACGAAGGCGATCACGAAGATGACCACGACGAGCCCCGGCTTGAGCAGCCCGCCGAAGCATCCGTGACCGAGCGAGCAGGCCGTCGCCAGACCGAGCGCGAGCAGGAGGATGGGGAATGCCAGAAGGAGATCGATCACGCGCGAGATCGCCATGTCGACGGGCCCACGGAAGTAGCCGGCGACCATGCCGAGCGTCACGCCGACGATCATCGAAATGCCGGTCGCCACGAACGCCACGAAGAGCGACACGCGAGCGCCGTAGAGCACGCGCGCGAAGACATCGCGGCCCACCGGGTCGACGCCGAAGAGGTGCCTGGCCGAGGGCCAGAAGACGATCGCCAGCACGATCGCCACGACCACCGAGACGGCGAAGATCGCCCGCGGCACCCGCCCGTGGAGGCGATCCCATGGCGAGGTGGTGGCCAGCATCGCCAGGAGCGCGCCGGCGACCACGACGATGAAGGGCCACAGGGCGTTGTGCGACGGACCCGTTGGCGTGCCGAACGCGCTCATCGTCGGCTGGCTCTCGTTCTGCAGGTTCGGCCCCGGCGCTCCCACGATCTTGATGATCAGCGGCGCGAAGATCGCCGCCAGGATCAGGGCACCGATCACCCCGAGCGCCACGAGCGCCACGCCGTCCTGCTGGAAACGTCGCAAGAAAAGCTGCAGAGGCGACCGCGCGACGATATCCCCGGGGACCGTGACGGTCTCAACGGCGGTTTCAGCGTCGACTAGTAGCTCTGGTGCCCCGACACTCACAAGTTCAGCGGACTTCCTCGTCCCGCCAGGGTTCCCTTCGTCCCGGCACGATGCATCCTACCTTCATCGGGGTGAAATACCACAAGGCAGACCGCTTGTCATCCCGGGTTAACCCGCTCCCAACGAAGCGGCGCCACGGATAACCTCCCTCCTCGCCAGCCCTCGTAGCTCAATGGATAGAGCACGCGCCTCCTAAGCGCGGGATGCAGGTTCGATTCCTGCCGGGGGCATGTGGAATTCGCCGAAGGCGAATTCCATTGGGGCATTCGCCAGGGACGGTGGAATCGGCTGGCGCCGATTCCATTGGGGCATTCGCCAGGGGCGAATCCCCCGGGGGCGCGCCGGTCCGCTAATCCACCCGGTCGGGGCGCTCGGGGTACACGTCGTCGATCGTGGCGAGGGCGACGAAGGGCGCGCCCGCTGCCTGCTCGATCCGATCGGCGCCGCCCGCGAGGCGGTCGCAGATCGCGAGCACGCCGCACACCTCGTGCCCTTCGGCCTGCAGCGCTTCGAGCGCGCGGATCGTCGAGCCGCCGGTGGTGACCACGTCTTCGAGAAGCATGCAGCGGTCGCCGGGATCGAGCAGAGGTCCCTCGATCCGGCGCGCGAGACCGTGCGCCTTGACCTCCTTGCGCACGAAGAAGGCCTTGACGTCGGCGCCTCCGGCGAGCGCCGCGCAAGCGATCGGGTCCGCGCCCATGGTCATCCCGCCCACCGCCGTCGCCTCCCAGGCGCGCGCCTGCTCGGCCACGAGCTCGGCGAGCGCGTGAAAGCCCGCCGGGAGCAGGATCGCGCGCTTGACGTCGACCAGGTACTGCGCTCGCGCCCCGCTGGTCAGCACGACCTCGCCGATCACGAGTGCGTGCGCTCGGAGCTCGGCGAGTAGGCGGTCTCGGCTGGACAAATGGTCGATCGGCATCGCGACGGCTCTCATGCTAACCCGGCGCTCGGCCGATGCTGGCGGTGTGATCCACCGCGCCATCGTCTTGGTCGCGCTCGTCTGCAGCGGTCTCGTGCTCGCTTCCTTCGTGATGTTCGCACGGGACCAGATCGCCGGTGCGGCGCAGACGCAGGCGAATGCCGTCTCGACTCCTCCCGCGAGTCAGCGCGCGGCGCCGCCGGCCAAGCAGCAGGGCCAGCCGGCCCGCTTCATCGACGGGGCCGCGAGCAAGCTCACCTCGCCGTTCAACTCGATCATCCGGTCGGGCAGCGCCTGGATCGAGCACGGCGTACCGACGATCCTCGCCCTCCTGGTCTACGGCGTCGGGCTCGGCTACCTC
>DATCEM010000577.1:0-4628 GCA_036510175.1 Solirubrobacteraceae bacterium
CGACGTCGCCCGCAAGGTGCAGTCGACCCTGCAGAAGTACAAGGACCTGCAGGACATCATCGCCATCCTCGGGATGGACGAGCTCAGCGAGGAGGACAAGCTCATCGTCTCCCGCGCGCGCAAGATCCAGCGCTTCCTCTCGCAGCCCTTCTCCGTCGCCGCGCAGTTCACCGGCATGGAGGGCAAGCAGGTGCCGCTGAAGGACACCATCGACGGCTTCGAGGCGGTGGTGAACGGCCAGCACGACGACATGCCGGAGCAGGCCTTCTACATGGTCGGCAACCTCGACGAGGCCAAGGCCAAGGCGCAGCAGCTCGCCGGCAAGAACTGAGCGGGGCGCTCCGATGGCAGCCGAGAAGATCGCGCTGGAGATCGTGACGCCGAACGGGCGGGCGCTCTCGGCGAGCGTGGACGAAGTGACGGCGCCGAGCGTAAAGGGCGAGTTCGGCGTGCTGCCCGGGCCCCTGCAGCTCCTGGCCGCCCTGCGAACGGGGCTCGTGACGTAACGCACGGGGACCGAGTCGAAGCGCTGCGCGGTGGGCGCGGGGTTCGCCGAGGTGGGACCGGACAAGGTGGTGATCCTGACCGACGAGTACACCGAGCGGGACCGCATCGACCCGGTGCTGGTGCGCAAGGAGCTCGGCGAGGTCGAGCAAGAGCTCCACAAGATCGAGGCGATCCCGTTCGTCGCCGCCGACGCCAAGGGCGCCGACCCCGAGGCGGCGAGCAACCGGGCCCGGCGCGAGGTGCTCATCGCACGCGAGAACTGGCTGGCGGCCCAGCTGGAGCTCTACGGCGATCCGCCGTTCGCGACCCAGCGCCCTTACGAGGAGTTCGGACCCCCGGCCCCACCACCGGAGGACGAGGTCCCGGTCGACGCGCCTCCCCCGCCCGCCGAGACCAAGTAAGCAGCGGCCATGGCGGCGGGTGTAGCAGTGCAGCGATGGGTCACGACGCTCGTCGGCCTCGGCGTGGTCGTCCTGGCCGTGTGGCTCGTGGCGCACAACTTCCAGCCGCCCAAGGCCATCGGGCACGATCCAACGCCGCATCCGTCGGCCGCGACGGACGATGGAAGCGGGCGCCTCTTCGCCCTGGGGGACGGCGGCGCCGCGTTCTTCGAGGGGGACTCGGGCCCGCTTCTCCTGTCGGACCTGCTCGGCCCCGATCCGCGAATCGACGCGGGCGCCGGCGGCCGGATGCCCGACGGGTCGCCGGTGCCTCCGCTGCCGCTCACGGTGCCGCGGCAGGTGCGGTTCGGGGTGGTGCTGGTGTCCTACGCCGGCGCCCAGCCGAGCGCCGCCGGGGCGAGCCGGATGCCGAGCCGGTCGAAGGTCGACGCTCAGGCGCTCGCCGACAAGCTGCTCGTGACCGCGACCACGGACTTTCACGCCGCCGTGCAGCAAGGCGACGGCGGGTCTTCGGACGACGTCGGGCGCGTGAAGCTCGGAGTGCTCGAGCCCGCGCCGGAGTACGTCCTCTTCACGCTCGGGGTCGACGGCGTGGGCGGGCCGGTCGACACGCCGAGGGGCTACTGGATCGTCAAGAGGCTGGAGTAAGGGAGAACGATGTCCACGATCGACGTCCGACGCGCGCACGCGCTGCCGAAGGAAGAAGCGAAGAAGCGCGCCGAGGACCTGGCCAACTCGATGAAGCAGCGGTTCGAGCTCGACTGGCGCTGGGAGGGTGACCGCATCGCCTTCGACGCGCCGCGTGGCGCCGCGAAGGGGACCCGCGGCTCGGTCGACGTCGGGGACAAGGAGGTCCGCGTGCAGATCGACCTCCCTTTCCTGCTCCGGATGCTCAAGGGGACCATCGAATCGAAGGTCAACGACAAGCTGGACAAGCTCCTCTGACTCTCCGCGTAATTTGCATGCGTCGCCCCGCGCGACTGCGTTACGCTCTCGGGTGAGATAGCGGTCGCACGCTCACCGTGCCGTCCTCCGCGCATGTCCCAGACGCCCACGATCAGCCAGCCGCCCCCGGAGCCGCTGACGTCGACTCCATCGCGGCTCCCACCCCCACCCCCGCCGGAGGCGCTCGCCGCGCTCGAGAGCACGGTGCGACGCCTCCGCACGGAGCTCGCGGCGACGGGGGACCGCGCCCGCCATGCCCGCCTCCTCGCCGAGATCGCCGACCTCGAGGAGCGCTCCGGCGACGAGCCGGCCGCGGCCCGGGATTACCTCGCGGCCTACAACGCGGACTCGACGTTCCGCGAGCCGCTCGAGGGCCTCGTTCGCCTGCTCGAGAAGCGCCGCAGCCTGAAGAACCTGGGCAAGCTGGTCGACGCGCTCGCCCGGGTCGCCAGCTCCCCGGACGAGAAGGTGCGCGCCCTGCTCATGCGGGCGGCCTACCAGGCCGACGTCACGGCGGACCTCTCGGAGGCGAAGAGCGCCGCGCGCGAGGCGACGGAGGTCGCGGGCGCCCCGGTGGCCGAGCAGGCGAGCGCCTGGCTGGCGCTGGAGGTCCTCGCCGGTCGCACGGGGGACACGGCCGCGCGCGACGAGGCGCTGACGCAGCGGGCCAGGTTCGCCCGGGATGCGACCTGGCACGCGCTGCTTCTTCTCGACGGCGCGCGCACCGCGGCCGCGGCCGGCGAGATCGAGTCGGCGGTGGCCCTGGTGCGCGAGGCGCGGGCGCTCGGCTCGGAGGCGACGTGGACGGCGACGGCGCTGCTCGAGCAGGTGGTGCACGACCAGCCGGGTCTCCCGGGCACCGACGAAGCGCGAAGCCGCGCGGAGGCCCACGCGGACGCCCTCGACGCGACCGCCGCGCTCCTCGGCGAGGCCCTGACCGACGCGGGCGCCGCCGACGCGCTCGGCGTGCCGCTCTGGGTGCGTGAGCCGGCGTGGCGCGTGGACGCGTGGCTTCGCGCGGCCGAAGCGCGGCGAAGGCTGGGGCAGATCGATCGCGCCGCGGCGACGCTCGACCGCGCCCTCGAGCAGATCGCGGGGATGCCGGCCGAGGAGGCGTCGCTGGCCGAGGCCGCGGTGATCACCGCGCGCATCCGGATCGCGGAGCAAACGGGCGATACGGCGACGTGCGGCCGCCTCGCCGAGCGACGCCTCGCGACCGAGAAGAACCCCGCCCTGGCGGCGGCGCTGGCGATGCGGGTCGCCGAGCAGGCGGCGGCCGAGGGGGAGTCGACGCGGGCGCTCGAGGCGCTGTCGAGGGCGATCGCGAACGACCCGGGGAGCCTGCCCGCGCGCGCGCTGCAGCTCGACATGCTTGCCGATGGCGGCGATCCGAGCGCGTTCGCCGGGCAGCTCGAGTCGTTCGCGGAGCACCTCGGGACCGACGAGGCGCGGGGGCGGGCGTTCCTCCTGGCGGCGTTCGTGTGGGCGGTGCGCGCGAACGACACGGCGGGGGCGAAGGCGGCGCTCAGCCAGGCCGCCATGTACGGCATCGCACCGTCGGTCACCGGGCGCCTCGCGCGCGCCCTGGCGAGCATCGCGGGGGACAACGCGTGGTACGAGGAGGCGACCAAGCGCCTGCTCGCGGCGGGAGGGACCGAGGCCGAAGCGGTCTCGCTCTACGTCGAGCTGGTGCGCTCGCGCCACGCGCGCCGCGACCTCGACGGCGCGGCGCGGGCTCTCCGTGAGATGGCGGGCGCGCCCCGGGGCGCGTGGCTGTCGCGGGTGCTCGAGGCGTTCCTTCCTCCCACCGAAGCCACCCCCGAGGCCGATCTGGAGCGCACGGTGTCGAGCGCCGGCGCTCGTTCACGCGCTGCGGTGGAGGAGCTGGCCGCGCTCGAGAGCGATCCCGAGCTGTCCCGCGGTCTGTCGCTCATCGCGGCGATACGTGCGCTCGAGGGCGGGGATCCGGTCGGCGCGCGAACGCTCCTCCGGGAGCTCGCCGGGCGCGACGGCTCGGACGCCATCGTGGTGTCCTTTCTCGGCGACCTCGATCGCGCCGCGGGCGATCACCAGGACGCCGCGCGGGTCGCCGCGGACGCCGCGGTGTCGACCACCGACCCGGAGCTCGCCGCGGCCCTGCATCTGGAAGCGGGCGCCGAGCACTGGCGCGCGGGCGAGCGCAAGGCCGCCATCGAGGAGCTCGACGCCGCCCTGACGCACGCCCCCGAAGCGGCGAAGATGATGCAGGGGTGGGCCTCGCGTGGGGTCGACGTCGACACGGTCGAGGGGCGGCGGCGGGCGACCGAGCGGGCGGCCCTGGCCGGGGGCACCGACGGCCGCGTGCTCGCGCTGGAGCGGTTCGCGACCGAAGTAGGCGGCGGGGACCCCGACGACGCCGCGGCGGCCCTGGCCGAGATGGACCGCGAGCCGCAGGGCGATCTCGGGGTCGCCGCGGCGCTCGCGCGCCTCGCGTGGTCCGGGGCGGCGGCGGACACGGAGGCGACGCGTGAGGCCATCGTGCGCATCGCGTCGCGAGGTCCGCGCGCGCTGCTCCTGGCCACCGCCGAGCAGGTGCGACTCGCGCGCGAGGCGGACGATCCGGAGGAGCTCGCGCGGGCGGCAAGCCGCTGGTTCGACGCGGGCGGAGGGCTCCCGGCGGCGCTCGAGTGGCTGGCGGCGACGATGGTGCTGGAGAATCCGACGGAGGAGAAGAAGGCGCGCCTCGGCGTCGCCGCGGCGCTGTCGGGGGACGCGCGACAGGCCATGCTCGCGAGC
>DATCEM010000578.1:0-3630 GCA_036510175.1 Solirubrobacteraceae bacterium
CGCCGGCTCCCGGGACGCCGACCGCCGCCGCGAGCTCGGGGACGAGCGCGGACTCGGGTAGCGCCGGAGCCGGGCGCCGAGGTGCCGGGAGCGCGGGGAGTGGGAGCAGCGCCGGGAGCGCCGGGACCACCACCGTGGCCGCGACCGGCAGCGTGCCCGCCGTAGGCGTGCCGAGCGTTGGCGCCACCGTGACCCCGGGACAGTCAGGCGGCCTGCCGAGCGTAGGGGTCACCGTGGGCGGGACGCCGGTCGCGAGCGCCGGCGGCACCTCAGGCGGAGGCGTAGGCGTGACGGTGGGCGGCGCCGGGGGAGTTGGCGTGACGGTCGGCGGAAGCGGATCACCGGGCGTCGGCGTCACCGTAGGCGGCGGGTCGAGCGGCTTGCCGCCGGTCGGGATCAGCGTGCCGTAGGGCCGGCTAGAGCAGCACCCGCCGGCGGAAGTTCCTCAGGCCCAAGGTGAGGAAGAAGGCGCAGAAGGCGATGAGGACGGGGTAGACGATGTACAGGTGCATGTGCGTGATGCCCGTGGTGAGGCCTGCGCGCATTCCCTCGGCGACATAGATCAGGGGATTTATGAGCACGAGCGTCTGCAGCCAGTGGAAGCCGTCGATCTGGACCGGTGCGAGGCGCGTCCATTGGTAGTAGGTGCCGCCGAGGAAGGTCAGGGGGAGGACGACGAACCCGAACATGAGGCCGATGTTGCGGGGTTCGAAGGTTGTGCCGAGCAGGAGCCCGAGCGAGGTCATGGCGACGGACGCGAGCGGGATCAGGGTGAGGACGATCGCCCAGTGCACGTGGAGGTGGGCGCTGGCCCCGGAGGCATGGACGACGGCGGCGATGGGGAAGACGATCACCGCGGCGATCATCCCCTGCACGGCACCGGAGAGCACCTTGGAGACGGCGACGAGCCAGATCGGGCACGGGGCCTGGACCCGGTCCTCGATCTCGCGGGTGTAGCCGAACTCGGTCGAGAGCTGCATGGCCACCGCCTGAATGCCCTGGAACATGATCGAGATCCCGACGACGCCGGGTACGAGCACGGTGGCGAAGTCCGACTCGGTCGCCCTGCCCCCGTGGCTGGCGCCGACGCCCTGACCGATCTTGGGGAAGACGTAGAGGAACACGAACACGAGCAGGAACGGCTGGACCAGGGTGCGCACGACGAACTCGCCGAAGTGCTTCCTGAGCACGACGAGGTCGCGCAGGATCAGCGCGCGCAGCGCCGTGCGGCTCGCCTGCAGGGTCGTCCGCGTCGGTTCCAGGGCGATGGCGTCGGGCGCCGGGGCGGCGGGGGGTGCCGTGGCGGTCATTCGCGCAGCTCCTTGCCGGTGAGGTTGATGAACACCGTCTCGAGCGTCGGCTCGGCGACGGCGAGGTCGACGAGATCGAATCCGCCTCGCTCGGCCGCGGTGACGACGCGGGGCACGATCCGCTCGGCGCCCTGGACGTGGAGCTCGACGCCACCCTCGATGAGTCGCGTGCGGGTCACGCCGTCGACCTCGGCGGTCAGGCACTCGGCGAGCTTGGCGGGGTCGCCGTCGGCCTTGACGGCGACGATCGTGTCGGCGCCGACCGACTGCTTCAGTCCCGCCGGGGTATCGAGCGCGAGGATCTTGCCCCGATCCATGATCGCCACCCGGTTGCAGAGCTGGTCGGCCTCCTCCATGTAGTGGGTCGTGAGGAGGATCGTCTGCCCGGCGGCGTGCAACTCGTTGAGGATCTCCCACAGCGCCAGCCGGCTCTGAGGGTCGAGCCCGGCCGTGGGCTCGTCCATGAAGAGCACGGCCGGCCGGTGGAAGATCGCCCGCGCCACCATCAGCCGCTGAGCCATTCCCCCCGAGAGCGCGAACACCGACGCCTTGGCCCACTTGGTCAGGTGAAACTGCTCGAGCAGCTTGTCGGCGATGCGCCGTGAGTCCGCCGCCCCGATCCCGAACAGGCGGCCGTGGAAGTAGAGGTTCTCCCATACGGTGAGCTGACGGTCGAGCGTGTTGGACTGCGAGACCACCCCGATCAGCTGCTTGGCGAGGGCGGGACTGCCGACGACGTCGACGCTGCCGACGTGGGCGCTCCCCGACGTCGGGATGACGCGGGTGGTGAGCATCCCCGCCGTCGTCGTCTTACCGGCGCCGTTGGGGCCGAGCAGGCCGAAGATCTCCCCTGCGTCGACGCTGAGGTTGAGTCGGTCGACGGCGGCGAAGTCGGTTCCCGAGTAGACCTTGGTCAGATCGGCGGTGCGGATGATGGCCGGCGTCGGGTCGGCGTCGACCGCGCGGCTTGCGTGCTCGATGCTCGCCATGGGCTCGAGACCCATGATCCATGATCGGCGTCCCCGGCGCGCCTGAAACAATGCCCGCGTGGATCTCGGCCTGGGTCATCGTGCCTGCATCGTGACCGGCGCCTCGCGCGGCATCGGGAGGGCCACCGCGGTCGCCCTGGCTGCGGAGGGCGCCTCGGTCCTCCTGCTTGCCCGGCGCGCGGACGGCCTCGAGCAGGCCGCTGGCGCGTGCCGGGACGCCGGGTCCCACGACGTCGAGACGCTCGCCATCGATATCACCGAACCCGCGGCCGGCGAGCGCGTGGCCAACGCCTGCCGCGAGCGCTTCGGTCGCATCGACGTGCTCGTCAATAATGCCGGCACGAGCACCGCCCGGCCGCTCGAGGAGCTCACCGACGGCGACTGGCAGGAGCAGATGGAGCTCAGCGTGATGGCCCCGATGAGGCTCATGCGCGCCGTCGCTCCGGTGATGAGCGAGGCCGGCTGGGGACGGATCGTCAACGTGTGCTCCTCGTCGGGCAAGCGTCCGGGGCAGCGAAACGTCGCTTATTCCGTGGCCAAGGCGGCCGAGCTCTCGCTCTCGCGCGCCTTCGCCGACGCGTATGCCAAGCGCGGCGTGCGGGTGAACGCGGTCACCCCCGGCCCCGTGAGGACCGAGCTGTGGATGGCGCCGGGCGGCCTCGCCGACCAGGTTGCCGGGGCCCGGGGAATTACTCGCGAAGAGGTGCTCGAGTCCACGGCGGCCGGTGTCCCGCTCGGCCGGCTCGGCGCTCCGGAGGAGATCGCCAGGGTGATCGTCTTCCTCTGCTCAGACGCCGCGTCGAACGTCACCGGCGCGGCATGGTCGGTGGACGGCGGGCTCGTCGCGGTCATCATCTGACCATGGCGATCAACACCGAGACCATCGGCAAGACCTACGCTCCGCTCCTCTACGCCGTCGGCCGCGAGAAGATCCGCGAGTTCGCGGCCGCGGTGGGGGAGACCAACCCGCTGCACTCCGACCTCGAGGCCGCTCGCGCCGCCGGCTACGACGACCTCGTCGCGCCGCCGATGTTCGCCGTCGTCTACGCGGGAGCGTCGGTCACCCCGGCGCTCTTCGACCCCGAGGTGGGAATCGACTTCGCCATGCTCGTCCACGGCCGCCAGGACTTTCGCTGGGGCCGCGTCGTCGTCGCGGGCGATGAGATCACCACCACGACCACGATCAAGGACATCACCTCGCGCGGGGGCCTCGGCTTCTACGAGTTCGAGACGGAGTCCAAGGATGCCGGCGGCGTTGTCGTGTGCACCGGTCTGTGGACGAACATCGTCAGGGGAGCCGAATGAGCCTCGAGCCCGGCGAGCACATCGCC